>JBGQLF010000374.1:0-8194 GCA_041499985.1 Gemmataceae bacterium | reverse complement strand
GTGCGCTTGTTCGCCCTGATCGAGAGTCGGCTGGGCAAACGGCTTCCGCTGGCGGCCGTCTTCCAGGGGGCAACGGTGGGGGATCTCGCCGATGTTCTTCGCCAGCAGGCGAAGCCCGGCCCAACTTCGTCCTTGGTAGCCATTCAGCCACGCGGCACCAGACGGCCGCTTTTCCTGGTGCATCCGGCCGGCGGGCAGGTGTTCCCCTACGTTCAGCTGGCGCAACTTCTCGGCCCCGATCAACCCTGCTACGGGTTGCAAGCCAGGGGGCTGGACGGGGGGCCGGATCCTCATCAGCGGATCGAAGATATGGCGGCCCACTACATCCAGGCCCTGCAGACCGTGCAGCCGACCGGGCCGTACCTTCTGGGCGGTTGGTCGATGGGCGGCGTGGTTGCCTTCGAGATGGCCCAGCAGCTCCATGGGCAAGGCCAGCAAGTGGCATTGCTCGCCCTGATCGATGGGCGGATCCCGAGCTCCGAGGAGTCGTTTCCGGACCAGGATGCCGAAGCGGTAGCCTTGGTCGAACGGTATTTCGGCATTTCCTTCGGCCCGGCGGCGTCCCTGGCACAACTTCCCAGGGACGAGCAACTGGCCTCCATGCTGCAACAGGCGAAGAGCGCCGGCCTCGTGCCTGCCGAGCTCGACGTTCCCCAGGCGCGCCGCTTTGTGGAAACCTTGCGCAGCGACCTTCGCGCGACCGAGGCTTACGGGCTGAAGCGCTATCCCGGCCGAATAACATTCTTCAAGGCGAGCGAAACCTTGACCGGTCCTTCCACAGATCCGACGATGGGTTGGAGCGAATGGGCCAGCGGCGGCGTGGAGGTGCATGTGGTTCCGGGCAACCACGCCAATATGATGTATCCGCCCCACGTCCGTGCCCTGGCCGAGAAGCTGACGGAATGCCTCGATCAGGCACAATCCGCGCCAAATGGGGCATCAGGAAAGATCGACCGATAGACGCCGCGACTGCCTTCTACTCCTTGATAGCCTACCGCAAGGCGAACCCGCAGGCGCGGCTTCGCCTGTTCTGCTTTCCCTATGCGGGAACAGGCACCTCGATCTTTCGCACCTGGTCGGAGGGCTTGCCGGACGATGTGGATGTTTGTCCTGTCGAATTCCCCGGCCGGGGGACACGGATCATGGAAGCCCCCTTTGCGCGGCTAGCACCTTTGGTCCAGGCACTCGCCCAGGGCCTGGCCCCGCTGCTGGATAAGCCATTTGCCTTCTTCGGTCACAGCCTGGGGGCGCTGGTCGCCTTCGAGCTCGCCCGTCAGCTTCGCAGGCAATTGGGCATTGGGCCAATGCACCTCTTCGTCTCCGCCGCCCGCGCGCCGCAGACCCCCGCCCGCGACCGACCGATGCATGCCCTGCCCGAGGCCGAGCTTCTGGACAAATTGGGCCGGCTGAATGGCGTTCCGGAGAAGGTCCTGGAAGACAAGGACGTCATGCGAATCATGCTTCCGATCCTGCGGGCGGATCTCGCGGTTTACGAAACTTACCTCTATTCGGCCGAGCCCCCCCTCGCCTGCCCCATCTCCGGCTTTGGCGGTCTGCAAGATCACCGAGTGGATCGTCCCGATCTCGAGGCCTGGCGCGAACAAACAAGCGCTTCCTTTTCGTTGAAGATGTTTCCCGGCGACCACTTCTACCTGAACGCCGCCCGGCCACTCCTTCTCCAGGCGCTCGGCCAGGAACTGCGGAATGGGGGATGAGAATAACCCCGTGAAATCCGGGCCGGTCGCCTCTCTTGGTCCCGCGTGGCGCGTTCCGCCGCAAACGCTGACGATCGGTAGCAACGAGGTTCACGTCTGGCGTGCTGCCCTGGATCAGACACCCTCGCTGATAAAAGGATTCCGCCGTCGTCTTGCCGCGGACGAGCAGGCCAGGGCTGCCCGGCTTTACTTTGAGCGAGATCGCGAACATTTCATCGCCGCCCGCGGCATGCTTAGAGACATCCTGGGCCGCTACTTGGATGGCGCTCCCGAAAGCCTGTCCTTTCGCTATGGCTCTCACGGCAAGCCCGCCCTGGCCGGGGAATCCGGCGGGGCCGCGATCCGCTTCAATGTGTCTCATTCCCACGGGCTCGCTCTTTACGCGGTCACGCGGAGTGGAGAAGTGGGCATCGACCTCGAACGGATTCGCAGCGACGCCGCCGTCGCGGAGATTGCCCAGCGGTTCTTCTCACCACGGGAAGTCGCAGCGCTCCTGAGCCTCCCGGCCTCGGAGCAGCGGCTGGCCTTCTTTCGCTGCTGGACGCGCAAGGAGGCATATATCAAGGCTCGGGGCGAAGGGCTTTCGACGCCTCTGAACGAATTCGACGTGTCGCTGGCGCCGGGCGAACCGGCGGCACTGCTCGACATCCGGCCGGACGCTTCCGAACTCCTTCGTTGGTCGCTTCTGGATCTCGACGCCGGCCCAGGTTATGCCGCCGCCCTCGCCACGGAAGGACGGGGATGGCGGCTTAGCTGCTGGCAATGGCAGGAGTCGAAGCGGCCATCAGTTTGAACGTTCACGTTCATTTCTCTGCCGAACCCATCTTTCGGCAAGCCGCTTGACGACGAAATATGTCAACAGTGTAACAGGCGTCGCCATGATGATGGAGCCGACGAACATCGCGGCGTAGACATCCCAACTCTCCTGCAGGACCTCCCACAGCCGGGCCTGATCGAGCACCAGCGGATGCGACACCGGGAGAATCAGCTTTCCTAACCGATATTCCCCCAGCCACATGAAGGGCACGAGCGGCGTATAGAGCATCGCCATGGCCCCCCCGGCGGCGGCGGCAATCACATTCCTCTTGAACAGCCACGCCACCGCGCTCCCCACGATTATCGGGGACGGGTTCAGCGGCAGGAAACTGGCCGCAATACCGATGGCAAAACCGGCTGCGATTTGGTCAGGCCGGGCATCGATGTTCGACAGTTTCTGCCAAATCTCCCGGACTCGTTGCCTCGGGTTGAACCCGGCCATGGCTCAGGCCGCGGGCGGGGCGTGCGCCGCGTCGCTGTGGATCTGGCCGTCGCGCATACCGATCAATCGCCGGGCCCGCTCCATGACCAGGGGATCGTGGGTGGCATAAACGAATGTCGTGCCATGGGCACGGTTGAGTTGCTCCATGACTTTGAGGAGGGCCAAGGCGGTCACTGAATCTAAGTTCGCAGTGGGCTCGTCCGCCAGAATCAGCACCGGTTCGGTAACGATGGCTCGTGCCACGGCAACCCGTTGCTGCTGCCCGCCCGATAGCTCGCCGGGGCGGCGGCCTTCAAGACCGGCAAGGCCGATCTCCGAGAACAGCTTCTTGACCCGTTCTCTTCGCTTTTCCGTGGGCACGCCTTGCAGCAGCAGAGTGAATTCAGCGTTCTCCAGGGCGGTCAGGACTGGCAACAGGTTGTAGGCCTGAAACACGAAGCCGAGGCGCTGCAATCGCAAACGGGCTAACTCTCCGGTGGACAGAAGCTGCAGATTCTCGCCCTCCATCAGCACGTCACCGCTATCGGCCCTGTCGAGCCCCCCAATTATGTTGAGCAGAGTGGTTTTGCCGGACCCGGACGGGCCGGCAATGGCGAGAAATTCTCCAGGAGCCACCTGAAGATTGACCCCGCGGAGCGCCGGAACCTCGATCGGACCGGTGCGGTAAGTCTTCTTCACATCCTTCAGTTCCACGGCCCATTCGGTCATGTTGCTAAAACACCTTTAATGCGCCGGGCAGCTTGGTCCGTGCGGCCTTGAGCGCGGGATACATGGAGATGATGGTTGCCGTCAGAAACACGATGCCGACGGACGAGATAATTCGCGCCAAACTCAGGCGCGAATAGATGATCGGCTCGAAGACGAGAGCGGCGGGCAGGCTGCTTTTGAAGAACCAGCGCAGATCCAGCCCGTGGGTGGCGAAGTAATATTGGACGCTCAACCCCAGTGTCAGCCCAAGGGCGAGGCTGAACGATGTGAGCGCCAGCGACTCCCCGATGACCATGATGCCAAGCTGCATCGGCCGCAGGCCGAGCGCGGAACAAAGGCCGAATTCATAGCGGCGCTGGAGCACACGCATGAGAATGGTATTGAGAATCCCTAAACCGACCATCGTGAGTACCACGGCGTTCATGACATAGTTAAAGGCCTCATCCAGGACAAAGAGTTGGGCCAGAGCCGGCATGGATTCCCGCCAGGGAAGAATTTCAACCCGACTCTCTGTCAATTGCCTGCGCAAACTCTGGGCCACCATCAGCGAGTCGCTTTCGCGTTCGAGGAGGATCGCGATCTGGGTAACCCGATCGGGTACACCAATCAGAGCCTGAGCCGCGGGCAACGGCATCTGGATAACGTGGGCATCGATCGCTTCGATGCCGGTGCGGAAGATCCCGCTCACCCGCAGCAGCGTGCTTTGCATTTCCCCGCCGCCGGCATCTGCACCGACCGTGTCCACCGGCAGCACCGCCTGGGTCATGAGTACGACCTTGGCCCCGACTTTGACCGAGAGCTTGTGGGCGAGATCGAGGCCAATGACAACGCCCGATTGTTGATCGTCATCGAGATACTTTCCTTCGACGATCCGCTGGGGAATCAGCGAAACCGCGCGTTCTTCCTTTGGGATGACGCCCATAATACCCACCCCGTCGGCATTGGCGGCCGAACTGAGCAATCCTGAGGCCAGCAGCCGGGGGCTGATTCCGCGCCAAGCATCCTTCATTGCGTCGGTGTGCAGGAATGCCTCGGTCGCCGGCACGACACCGACCGGCAACAGGAGTGCCTGCGAGCCGGTCGCCTGATATCCCTGCGCCTGGATAACGACGTGGCCGTTGCCAAACCTGACGCCGTTGCTGACCAATTGCTCGTGGCTGCCGTCGAGCAAACCCAGGGAGATCAACAGCAGGGTCAGGCCCAAACCCAAAGCCAGGGCCGTCAGAAATGTGCCCCGCGGATTGCGCCACAGATTGCGCCAACCGATCTTCACCAGCAGGAGAATGCCGTTCACCGCTAGACCTTTCGGAGCGCTTCTGCCGGCCGAAAACGGGCCGCCCGCAACGCGGGATAGAGGGCCGCCACGACAGACGTGAGCGCCAGGCCAAGTCCGGCTTGCGTGTAAGCCGCGTAGGCAGGCCGGCCGTACCAGAGCGGGCCGACCACGATTCCTGCAAGCGAGATCGCGCCTCGATTGCCACCCAGGTTCAGGCCGTGAACCTGCAGGTACCAGAGGATGGGAATGCCGAGTGCCGCGCCAAGGACCAGGCTGACGCCCGCGAGACTCGCCGCCTCCAACACGATCAGGGCCACCACTTCGACCGGACGCATTCCCAGGGCCATCAGCACGCCAAGCTCGCGCGTGCGTTCAATGATCGACATGAGCATGGTGTTGACGATGCCCATGGCTGCCGACAGAAAGAAGATGAAGAAAAGAATGAAAGTAACCCGGCGATTGAACTGCACATAGTCGGCCAGCTCCGGCGCCAGCTCCTGCCAGGGCCTCACCCGAACCGGAATGATCTTGCTCAATTGTGCCGCCAGAGCCGCCGCCGTGGCCGTCGTCGCGTCGACGTCACGGAGCTTGATCCCGACTTCATGGATTCTTTCCGGCGGCAAACGCAGCAGCTCCTGCAGGGAAGCAAGAGGCATGAGCACCAGGCCCCGGTCCATGTCGTCGCGGCCGGTGTGAAACAGTCCGGCTATCGTGTACAGGTCGTTTCCAGTCGATCCATCGGCCGCCGAGGTCAGCAGGACGATTTCCGATCCGACGTCGACACCGATCGCCGTGGCGAATTTGTCTCCCATGACAACGCCCTTGGGCATCGCATCGTTCAGGTCCGAGCCTTTGACCACCCGCCGGTGCAACTCCGTGATCTTTTGCTCCTGATCGGGTACGACGCCGAGAAGCTGCGCACCAGCCGACTGGTGAGCGGCACTGACCAGGCCATAGGCATAGACCCGCGGACTCGCGGCCAGGATCCGAGGATCGGCTGCGACGGCGGCAATCAGGGCCTTGACGTCCGTCCCATTTTTCCCGCCCAAGGTCCGGTTCACGGGCCGGTCCGGGTAATAGTCGGGTGCGTGCACCTCGATATCGGAAAGAAGCAGACCGGTACCGCTCTCGATCATCTGCTGCCTGAGGCCTGCCATCAGGCTCGCAACGAACAGCAACATGGCATAGCCAAGGCCGATCGCCGACATGGCAATCAGCGTCCGCCGGGGATTCCACCAGAGATTGCGCCAGGCAAGGCGCAGGAGCTGCGCATTCATTGCTTCAGATTACTCAGGGAAAACACATCCTCGCTCACCGGTCCATCGAAGACGATATCGCCGTAGGTGACGACCGTCTGCTGCCCGGGCGGTTCCACCGGCCGCATGACCAGCCGGGTGGGGATAAGCCGCCCGCCGATGGTCTTGTATTCCGAAAAGGACAACTCCCGGATCAACTTTCCGTCCTCGTCATAGTAACGCTGCCATATGGGCATCGTGTCAGACTGGCGGATTTCCATGACGATCTTGCCCCATACCACCGCCGCTGCCGGCTTCGGTGTCAGGGTATATTCGGACACGGGGACACCGTCGCGGGCCCCTTCGAATGAGGTCGTGATCACGTAGTCCTCGGTGAGGCTGGCCGGGTTCATCAGGTCATTGAGCGTGAAATCGCTGCCCATCCACGAGGTCATCATCATCGAGGCGGGCATCTCGACCGTGCGGTTCGCCTTGGGCAGGTAGTACCAGGTCTTGTTGCCCAGTTTCAGGATCGCCGTCCCCGCATCTTCCTTCGGCTGCACGATGCGCACGAGAATCTTCGACGCGCCGAGCGACCAGAACCGCATCGAGATCGACCGTTGAAAGTCCGGCTTGGTGATCTGCATTTCCACGGTGGCAACACTGGACTTGCCGATATAGAGGCGCGCCGTCTGCTCCACATCCCGCTGTTCGTTCGCGGCCTGGGCGATCTGCCCCAGCCCCAGCCACACCAGGCCCAGGCAGAATGCAACGATTGCCAGCCGCCATCGACCGACGATGACGCCGTTGCAGAGAGTTGGTGGCTGCATTGTGATCTCGCTGTTCTTGTTTGATCTGTTTAGCGATCGCGCTGGAGTCATTTTCCATCGCGGGGCGGCGTAGAAATTCTCAAGCCGAGTTCTCGCACGCACAGGCCGATCTTCGTGAACAAAGACATGCTCGATACGGCGCAGGCAGTCGGGGAATGCCCGCCGCTTGGCGATGCGGAGGGCGTTCGCCTTCTGCCGATCTCACGACCGAGCACTAGTAATTCATGGAACGGTCCTTCCCTTCTTCAAGCATATCGGCAAGCAACGACCCCACTTGCTCATCGGAAAGCTCGTCGATGTTGGCCAACAGACGTTCGGCCTTCCCCTGTTCGCCAGCCAATGGAAGGGCTGAGGCGAGAGGGAGGACGGGATTCGCAGTCTCGGCCGCCAGTTGGCCGAGCACCTGCGTGACCGCCTGGTCGACGCTGAATCCCTCCAGAAACTTCACCACCGGCACGTTGACCTTCAGGTCGACAGCGATCCGGTTTTTCAGTTCAACAGCCATGAGGGAATCCAGACCGAGATGGCTGAGCGGCTGCTGCGGGTCGAGCTTGGATGGGCTGAGTCCGAGCACCCGGGCCACCTGTTCGCTCACATATGATTGCAGCAATTGCCGGCGCTCCCCGGGACCGGCGGCAAGAAGGGCCTCTCGCCGTTCGCTCGTGCGGCCCGTTGAGCGCGCCGCATCGGATCCTTCCTGCGCCAGTTCGGAGAACAGCGGCGCTGCAGTACCCGCAGGGTTGAATTCCCGGTATTGCTTCCAGTTGACCGGCACCGCCACGACCTGCGTTGCCTGTTGGCCCAGCAGTTGCCCGAGCATTTCCAGCGCCCGCCGGGGCGCGATGCTGCTGATTCCCAGGAGCGCGAGGCGGGCAGCCAGACGGCGGCCTCCGAGCGAGTCCGCGAACCCCTCGCCAGCCCAGGCACCCCAGTTGATGCTCAAGGCGGGCTGACCCTGGGATTTCCGATAATGTGCCAGGGCGTCGAGGAAAGCATTGGCGGCCGCATAATTGCCTTGACCTGGTTGGCCGAGTACGGAGCCGGCGGATGAGAAGAGGACGAAGAAATCCAGGGGTTCGTCCTGGAGAAGGCGATGCAGCAACCAGCCGCCGGCTACCTTCGGCCGCAGAACCGTATTCATTGCCGCCGCGTCGAGTTGCACCAGCAGACCG
>JBGQLF010000373.1:0-8200 GCA_041499985.1 Gemmataceae bacterium | reverse complement strand
GGCAATTACGGCACCACCGTGGATGTCGCCCAGCCGTCCTATCAACGGGAAGACAACGACCGAGAACTGGAGAATCTGCTTCAAGAACTCCACGAAGGCAAGGTAGCGGCCCTTTTCATCGACCAGAGCAATCCCGTTCATGACTTGCCCGGGGGAGAACGTATTGCCGAGGACTTGAAGCGAGTCCCGCTGGTAGTCAGCCTGGCTCCTCGGCTGGACGAGACCGCCCAGCTGGCAGGTTTCGTCTGCCCGGACCACCATTACTTGGAGACCTGGAATGATGCGGAAGCCGTTGACGGGTTGGTGAGTCTGGTCCAACCGGCCATCAGTCCTCTCGGGAATACTCGCTCGGTGCTCGAAAGCCTGGCGGCCTGGACGGGGAAGCCGCGTGCAGCTTATGACCTCCTTCGCGAACGCTGGGAAAAAGAGGTCTATCCGCGCCATGACCAACAGGTCGCATTCCAGGACTTTTGGGACCGCACTCTGCACGATGGTTTCGCCCAAGTTCAACCCCGTCAAGTCAAGGTTGGGACCTTTGACCCGACTCCGGTCCGGCTCGCGCTCCGTGCCAGTCAAGCGCCGGTGGGTACTTACAGTCTGATTCTGTACTCCAAGGTGGGCATGCCCGACGCTAGCCACGCTTACAATCCTTGGCTGCACGAGCTGCCCGACCCGATCAGCAAGGTCACGTGGGACAATTATGCGTGCTTGTCGCCTGCGGCGGCGGCCAGTCTGGGCGTGGGTGACGGCGATGTGGTGCGCCTGGAAACTGCCGCTGGGGGGGACCGGCCGGCCGTGCTGGAATTGCCGGCATTCGTCCAGCCCGGGTTGCACGATCAGGTGGTGGCCGTGGCCCTGGGCTATGGCAGCCTGCTCAGCGAACGCTTTGCCAAGATCGGACCGCCTTGGCTCCAGGCCAGGCCCACAGTGGGGCCTGACGGCTTGGTAGGAAAAAACGCCGCCTCCTTGTTGACCTGGGTCCAAAGTAGCCTGCACTTCACCGTGGAGGGTGTGCGCCTGACAAAGACCGGCGGGCAGCACGCTTTGGCCTCGACGCAGAGCTACAACCAGATCTCCGTGCCGCACCATCTGGCCTTGCCGGGTCAGGAACGCCGGCCGATCATTCGTGAAACAACGCTGGCAGCGTATCGCCAGGAACCGGCGCAGGGGGCGAACGCGCCCGCTACCGAAACGCCGGGCCAAGCACAGCCGGCGGAGTCGAAAGAAGACCTGTGGCCGGCCGATCACCCCATAACCGGCCCGCGCTGGGGCATGGCCATCGACCTCAATGCCTGCACCGGCTGCTCGGCCTGCGTGATTGCTTGCCAGGCGGAGAACAACATCCCCGTGGTCGGCAAGGATGAGGTGCGGCGGCAGCGCGAAATGCACTGGCTGCGCATTGATCGGTACTATACCGAACGGGACGGCGGCGTGGAGGTGGCTCATCAGCCCATGCTCTGCCAGCACTGCGGCAACGCGCCCTGCGAGGTGGTCTGCCCGGTGCTCGCCACGGTCCACAGTGCGGAAGGCCTCAACCAGCAAGTCTACAACCGGTGTGTCGGTACACGCTATTGTGCCAACAATTGCCCCTACAAGGTGCGGCGGTTCAACTGGTTTGACTACGCCCACGATGACCGGTTGCAAAACCTGGTCCTCAACCCGGAGGTCACCGTACGCTCGCGCGGTGTCATGGAAAAGTGTACCTTCTGCGTGCAACGCATCCAGGAGGCCAAGATCGAGGCCGGCCGGCTAGGGCAACCCCTGCGCGATGGCGCCATCCAAACGGCCTGCCAACAATCGTGTCCGGCGCAAGCGATCGTGTTCGGCAACTTGAACGATCCGACGAGCCGCGTGGCCCAACTGGCGGCGGGCCGGCGTAGCTACCAGGTATTGGCGGAACTGAACGTCCGGCCCTCGGTGAGCTACCTTAGTCTGGTACGGAATTGGCCGGCAGAAGGGGAGGGCCCAAAGCATGGCTAGCGTCTCTGTCCCGTGGTCCCCTCCTTGGATCGCCGGCAACAAGACGGCCACTCAGGTAACCGCCGACATTTGCGCTCCTCTGGAGCGGCGAGCCGGCGGCTGGTGGTGGTTGACATTTCTGCTGGCCTTCAGTGTTCTCCTTTTGGGAGTGGCGGCCGTTTCCTACCAGATCACGCTGGGGATCGGCACCTGGGGCCTCAATCGCTCAGTAGGCTGGGCCTTCGACATTACCAACTTTGTCTTCTGGATCGGGATCGGTCATGCCGGAACCTTGATCTCGGCGATCCTTTTTTTGTTTCGGCAGAAGTGGCGGACTTCGGTCAACCGCTCGGCGGAAGCGATGACCCTCTTTGCCGTGATTTGCGCTGGTCTGTTTCCTGTCATTCACATGGGCCGGCCCTGGCTGTTCTACTGGGTCATCCCGTATCCGAACTGGCGCGGTCCCTTGTGGGTCAATTTCCGCTCGCCCCTGATATGGGACTTCTTCGCCATCGGGACTTACTTCCTGATATCCCTGGTCTTCTGGTACGTGGGCCTGATTCCGGACGTAGCCACGCTACGCGACCGGCTCCGCCCCGGTTGGTATCGCAGCCTGATGGGATTCCTTAGCCTGGGTTGGAATGGGTCTTACCGCACCTGGCGTCGCTACGAAGTGGTCTACCTCCTGCTGGCCGGGTTGGCCACGCCCCTGGTGGTCTCGGTGCATTCCGTCGTCAGTACCGACTTTGCCGCCGCCTTGCTGCCCGGCTGGCATTCCACCATTTTCCCGCCGTATTTCGTGACCGGGGCCATCTTTTCCGGCATGGCCATGGTACTAACCTTGATGCTCTTGGTCCGCAAGGCGATGCACCTGGAAGATTACATCACGCCCGGGCATGTCGATGCCATGACCAAGTTGGTCCTGGCCACCAGCTGCCTGGTGGGGCTGTCCTATGCTGTGGAGTTCTTCACCGCTTTCTATACTGGCAATCCCTACGAGTCCTTCACCTTCCTCAATCGTGCCCTGGGACCTCTGGGTTGGGGCTTTGCCATCATGGTGGCCTGCAATGTTCTCATCCCCCAACTGTTCTGGCTGCACCTTGTTCGCCGCCAGCTCCTCATGGTTTTTGGGATTTCGATTCTGGTGAATGTCGGTATGTGGATGGAGCGGTTTGTCATCATCGTCTCCTCGCTGGAACGCGATTTTCTGCCGTCGAGTTGGAGCGGTTACGTTCCCACGTTGATCGAGCTGGCCACGCTGCTGGGCAGCTTCGGGTTATTTTTCACCTGTTTCCTGGTTTTCTGTCGTTTCTTGCCGGTGATTGCCATGGCCGAGGTCAAGGGGGTTCTGCCAGGCAAGCAGGAAGGTGTACGGAACCACCCGGTGCCAAAGGGGGTGCAACCATGAGCCGGAGGATCCTCTTGGCCAGTTTCGCGCAGGAGAAGGATTTGCTCGGAGCGGTTCGAGCAGTTCGAGAGCGGGACTGGGATATCGTTGATCTCTACATTCCTTATGCCGTGCACGGTCTTGAGGAGGCCCTGGGCTGGCCTCGTTCGCGGCTGCCGATGGCCTGCTTTCTGGGTGGTGCGACCGGGGTCGTCCTGGCCTTGTGGTTCCAGTTCTGGACGACCGCGTGGGATTGGCCGCTGAATGTGGGAGGCCGGCCCTGGAACTCCCTGCCGGCCTTCGTGCCAGTGGTCTTCGAATGCATGGTGCTGTTGGCCGGATTCAGTCTCGTGTTCGCCTGGTTGTTTCGCTGCCGGCTCTACCCCGGGAAAAAGGCCTCGCTGCCTCTGGCAGGTCTGACAGATGATCGCTTTGTCGTGGTGCTTCGCGACCCAGGTTCGTCGGCCGCTGCTGGGGCCGTCCAGCAGTTGTTGCACGACTGCCATGCCGTTGGCGTGGAACAGCGCGACGAGGAGGAACAGCGGTGACGAGCCGAAGCTGGGTTAACGTGGTGCTGTTTCTGGCGTTGTTGTCCACGGTGGCACTTTGCTGGATCGTGAAAGATAGGGACGTGAGCCGGCCGAACTACGACTTCCTGCCCGAAGCGCAGATGGCTTACTCGGTTGCTTACGATTCGTTTTCCCCCAATCCCAACTTTCCGGATGGCCTGACCCTGCGCGCTCCACCCAGCGGCACGATTGCGCGCGGCCATTCCCCGCTGCACTATCAGCCCACACTGGAAGATGCGCTGCGAGCCGGCCGGGAACTGCGAAACCCCTTCCTGGAGAACGATGCGTCGCGGCAACAGCGGGGAAGTGACGTATTCACCAACTTTTGCCACGTCTGTCATGGGCCGATCGGCGAAGGGAATGGCCCGATAACGCAACGAGGCTTTCCCCTCCCGGCCTCGCTGCTGGCGGATCGGGCTGTCCAGATGAAAGACGGCCAGATGTTTCATGTGCTCACCTACGGGCAAGGGCGGATGCCCGCCTTTGCGGCCCAGCTGTCGCGCGAGGACCGCTGGAGTGTGATCTTGCACGTCCGCATGCTCCAGGGGCCCTACGCTCCGAGCCCCGCTCCGTCGCGCACTCAGGAAGTAGCCCGGTTATTCCGGGAAAACTGTGCGGCCTGCCATGGGGAAGATGGTACCGCCAACCATATTCGCAAAGTCTTGCCCATGATCCCCGATTTCACCAGCTTGGCCTGGCAAATGTCGCAACCGGAAATGGCCATCGTCAATCAAATCGATTATGGTTCGCTTCCCCTGATGCCGGCCTTCCGTTATAAGCTGCGGTCGGACCAGATTCTCAGCCTGGCAGTTTATGTGCGTTCTTTCGCCCCCCACCCGGCTGGTGTCCCGATCGCTTCCTCGTCGCACCTGACGGCGGCGAACATCTACGGCACCTATTGCTTTGCCTGCCACGATACCAGCGGCAGCGGCAATCCTCTGATTCGCCAAGCGATGCCGGAACTTCCAGACTTCACAGCGGTTACTTGGCAAAAATCCCGAACGGACGCCGACTTCGCCCAATCGATCTTGCTCGGCAAGGGAAAGTTCATGCTGCCGATGAGTGATAAGCTGGGAAGCGTCGATGTGAAACAAATGGTGGCTCTGGTAAGGGCTTTTCAAGGCGGAAAGCAAGTCATCCCGGTGGAGGCTCCCAAGCTGCCGGGGCCCCCTGCGCCCGTGACAGTGGCGCCGCCCTCCGCGATTCTCTCCACGCCCCTTCCCGAAGCCCCGAAGCTGGAGCAACCGCTGGTGTCTCTGCCGGGAGAAACCGCCGCCAGGATTCGCATCGGGACCAACATTTTTCGGCAATATTGCATCGTTTGCCACGGCACGGACGGGAGAGGAACAAGCATGCGGCCTGTTCTGCCTCCTATCCCGGACTTCACCAGCCCAACCTTCCACAAAGAGCATAGCGATGCTCAGCTGATGGTCAGCATCATGGATGGCAAAGGAACCTTGATGCCTGCCAATCGTGGCCGGATCACAGAGGATCAGGTAGTCGACCTGGTGCCGTACCTTCGTGCGTTCGGCCCGAGAATGCTCACCAGCAAATCCCAGGTTTCGGACTCCGAGTTCGAGAAATCGTTTCGCCAGCTGGAGCAGCAATGGAATGAGCTGGAAAAGGAATTGCAAAAAAGTAAAGGCCGGCAATGATCCATCCCGCGTGGGATATCTACCCTGGCAGGAATGGCGCTTGAAGTACGTGTGCCAGTTTCAAGGGGCCCATCCGGCGCTCACGCGCAGGGTGGGTCACCCAAGGGCGAGGACCGAGCATGGCTGCGGGTGAGCTTAGGTATCGTCTGCCAGTAAGAGCTGTTCGGCTGTTCCAGGTCCTGGCGATCTGGGGCGGTGCCACGCTGGCGGCAGGGTTGTTCCTGGCGCCGCAGCGCACCTGGATCCATGTTCTACTGGACAGCTACTATCTGGTTGGGCTGGGTTTGGGCGGACTCCTGTTCGTGGCCCTGCACTACGTCACCGGCGCGCGCTGGAGTCTTGCACTGCGGCGGGTGCCTGAAGCCATGACGGCTGTTCTGCCCATCGCCGCAGCAGGCCTGGCTGCCGTCTTGCTTTGCTGGCCGTCCCTCTATCCCTGGTCCGTACCGGCTTCAGCCTCAGGCTCCGAGTCGCCACTCCAGCATCTCTGGCTGAACCGCCCCTTTTTTCTCTTGCGTTCCTTGGCCTACCTCGTTCTGTGGCTGGCTTTCGCCGCGGCCATCGTGCGCACCTCCCATCGCCAGGACAGGGACCGCGACTTGGCTCCAACCTGGAGAAACATCCGGCTGTCGGCCGCCTTTCTCGTGGTCTTTGGTGTCACTTGCTGGCTGGCCAGTTACGACTGGATCATGTCCCTGGAACCAAAGTGGGCCAGCACGATATTTGGGATCTATAATTTTGCCGGTCTGTTTCTGAGTGGTCTGGCAGCGGTTATTCTCCTGGCCCTCTGGTTACGGCGGCACAGTCCCTTGCAGCCCGTCGTCAACGATAATCACTTACACGATCTTGGGACTCTTCTTTTTGCCTTCAGTAGTTTCTGGATGTATACCTGGTTCTGCCAGTACTTGCTGATCTGGTATGTAAACAACCCCGAGGAGACGGCCTACTTGCAGCGGCGCTGGCAGGGGATCTGGCCGGCATTTTTGTTCCTGGACCTGGTCCTCAATTGGGGCCTTCCGTTCCTCGTGCTCCTGTTCCGGGCCGCCAAACGCAATCCTCGCGTCCTGGGAACCGTTGCCGTTGTGATCCTCGCCGGACGCTGGGTTGATCTCTTCCTGATGATCCTTCCTTCTCAGGGGGATGCCGTGGCGGTCCCCGGAGCGCTCGAGCTGGGACTGCTCTTGGGCATGGCCGGACTTTTTGCCCTGGCCGTCTTCCGTGCCCTCGGCAAGGCATCTCTGGTGCCCCTCCATGCCCCGATTGGGTTCGAGGAAGGGCATCCTACAGCCTGAGTCGTGACCATGCTTGGCGCCTTCGCCACGGGCTGCGCGGATCGAGACCCGTGAACAGGCCGAGAGCCTGCCTGCCCTTCTCATACTACCCCTTGTCTCCAGCCAGCTTGTGCGAACAAGCCTCCAGGTTGTTCTCTATCCCGGGAAGCAACCTGCTGGCACAATCGAAACGGTTCGCAAGCGAAGTAGGGGGATTTCCGCAAGGAGCGGCGAATACGATTGGGCAGCGAGAACGGCTGGAGCCGATAATAGAACTGGCCATCACCTTGCCAGGAAACTCAGCCCCACAGGAATCGGGCTGGATCCTTTGGGGGAAATGTATAAATTCGCGGGAGAAAATCCATGAAGGCGAAAACCTGTTTCTGGCGGCGTGTCCTTGCCACTGGTGGACTGGGAACCTTGCTCACCGCCAGTATCGCGCTGATCACTGCCACGCCATGTACTCTCACCGCATCTCCCCTGGGGTGGTGGTGGAACCGCCAGGGTGGCTGTGCGCCCACTTATGGCTGTGGCTTCTGCGAAGAGCCGCCGAGCGACGAGCTCGGCGGAACCTGGTATTGGTTGCGCAGCCCCGAGCAAGAGAAACGTGTCATCATCAGTCTCTTTAACCGCTATTGCGTGCGTTGTCACGGCGTCGACGGCCGTGGCGTTTGGGACATCCCGGACGTGCCCAATTTCACGAACGTGCGCTGGCAAGCCTCGCGCACCGACGGCCAACTGGCCCGCGTGATCTTGGAAGGGCGGGGCGCGGTCATGCCGCCCTGGCGGGGTACCTTGAACTTGGAGGAAGCCTGGGCCATGGCCCGCTACCTGCGCACGTTGGTGCCAGGCACGGAAGCCTCCCGGCCGGATTTGGGCGCGCCTGAGAAGTCTGGCCCCGCGCCCCAACAACCCGCGCAGCCAACGGCGCCGCCGACACCGTGAGCTCTTGTTACTTATTAATCCGGCAACCAAGAAACGCACACGAGCACCGAAGCGCCAGCGAGGGACGATCCCTACGAGCGCCGAAGCGCCAGCGAGGGACGACGGTTTCCCTCGCTGGCGCTTCGGCGCTCGTGTGCGTTTCTTGGTTGTCGGGTTAGTATTCTGATCTGAACACGATGTCTCGTGCTGCCAGTCCAGATTGACTAATCCGCAAACTCTCTGGGACCGATATTACCCCTACAGCAGGCACAACCCAAATCTTTTATCACCAGACACGTTGATGTTCAGACTCCGTTCCCAGACGAGTGCCCCTCAATGCAGGTGAGGGGATAGTGGGCTGTAGCAACAGACGGCTCTTGGGATCGAGGCCATTCTGGGAGAGAGCGGCATGCGACTTCACCAACATATCGCCCT
>JBGQLF010000372.1:0-8224 GCA_041499985.1 Gemmataceae bacterium | reverse complement strand
GGGCGATTTCAACGGCGACGGCCGGCTCGACCTGGCGACCGCCAATTTCGGCTCCAACGACGTGTCGGTGTTGTTGGGATTGGGAGACGGGACCTTCGCGCAGGAGCAGCGCTTCCTGGTGGGAAAGAATCCGACGTTCCTCGCCACGGGCGACTTCAACGGCGACGGCATCCTCGACTTGATCACCGTCGATGCCGGCTCCAACCACGTGTCGCTGCTCTTGGGCCAGGGACACGGGACGTTCCGAACACCGATCCGTCTGCCGGCGGGGGATCTCCCGCAGGCCCTGGTGACGGGCGATTTCAACGGCGACGGCCATCTCGACCTCGCCATCGCCAATTACCGCTCCAAGGACGTGTGGGTATATCTCGGCCGCGGCAACGGGACGTTTCAGGACCCGCTGCGGTTGCCGTTGGGAGAGTCACCCCTGGCCATCGTGGCGGGCGACTTCAACGGCGACGGCCACCTGGACCTGGCTACGGCTAATTACCGCTCCAGCGACGTGATGATCCTTCTGGGACGGGGGAACGGCACCTTCCAGGCTCCCGTGCGCTACGAAACGGGGACCAATCCGCTTTCCCTGGTGACGGGGGACTTCGACGGCGATGGCCACCTCGACCTGGCCACGGCCAACAGCGTTTCCCAGAATGTGACGTTTCTCCTGGGACGCGGCGATGGGACGTTCCGGGACCCCGTGCCGCGGGATGTGGGTGATTCGCCGAGCGCTCTCGTGGCCGCTGACTTGAACAGCGACGGCAAACTCGACCTGGCGCTCGCGACTCGGTTTTCCCCGGACGTGTCCATTCTCCAGGGCCTGGGGGGTGCCACGTTCGTCGCCGGCGGGACAATCGCGAATCCCCTCCAGGCGACACCGCTCTTCGTCGACTGGAATGGCGACGGCCTGCCGGACGTGGTGGTGGTCAACGGGCAAGGAAGGATCCTGTTGCGTCTGGCCCGGCCCGGGGCGCCTGGGGTCTTCGAAGCACCTGTGATCGTCAATCCCGATCCGCTTCCCGCTGCCCGCGCTCTGGCTTTCGTCTCGACCGCAAGGGGTACGCTCCTGGCGGCGCTGGATGCCAAGAGACCGTCCCTGTCCTTCTACTCGCGCAAGGCCGATGGCACCTTTGCGTGGAGCGCCGGCCCGAGGGGCATGCTGACCTTGCCCGTGGCCCTCGCCGCCGGGGACCTGAACGGTGATGGCCGCACGGACCTGGTGGTGGCGGACGCGGGCTCCAACGAGGTCATGGTGTACTTCCAAAACGCGAGCGGCGGCTTTGGTCCGGCGCCGGATTATTGCCTCGGTGTCGGGGCGAGTCCTTCGGCCATCCAGCTGGTCGATGTGGACGGCGATGGCCGCCTGGACATCGTGGTCACGAACCAGTTTTCCGGCGACGTCAGTGTCCTCCGCAACGACCGCAGCGCACCCTTTGCCACCGAGCTGCGCTTGCGCGCCGGGACCGGCCTGTACAGCCTGGACATGTCCACCTCGAAGAGCCCGTCCGACTCCTCCGAGGGCTACGAACAAAGCGGGTCCGCCCAGGGCACCGAACCCGCTGTTCAAGAGGCTGCCAACGCCAGGGTCCGCTCACGGGAGGCGCCGGCCGGCCTCGTCGTTGGGCAGTTCGATGCCGACGGCGTCCCGGACCTGATCGTCACGCACAGCGGTTCCGACAGCTTTGCGCTGCTGCGCGGCGACGGGGCCGGCGGCTTCTGGAATCCCGAACAAGCGCCGACTTATCTCACTGGTCTCCGTCCCACAGTCGTCGTCGCGGGCCGGTTCAATGGCGACCCGTACCTCGATCTGGCCATCCTGAATGAAGATAGTGGCGACCTGTCGATCTTCCTCGGCGATGGCCACGGCGGCTTCAGCGAAAAGGTCGTCCGGGATGCGAGTGGCCGGAAGGTGCCGCTGAGCGCTGGCAACCTACCCACGGGACTGGCGGTCTATGATGTCAACGGCGACGGCCACCTCGACCTGGTGGTCGGCAACGTGTTCGGCGACGTGCTGACGCTGCTGGGCAATGGCGATAGCACGTTCCAGCCCTATCAGCGTGTCAGCCAGCACATCGCCCTGGCGGTCGCCGACCTCAACGGCGACGGCAAGGATGATTTCATCTTCGCCAACGAATCGCTCGACCGCGTCTCGGTCGAGTATTCGCGGCCGGGCCAGACTTTTGTGCAGGATCGCCACGAGGGTTTGCTCGCGCCTGGCGCGGTCAAGATCGCTGACCTGAACGGCGATGGCTACCCGGACCTGATCGTGGCCAACAGCGGCGCCAACAATGTGCTTGTCTACCTCGGCCTCGGCCACGGCCAATTCGGCCCCGCCCAGAGCTTCTTTACCGGCACTAACCCGGTCGGGATTACCATCGCCAACCTCGACTCCACGCTGACGCCTGTGCCGCTACCCCCGGGGGTCGCCGGCCCCATCGCGCTCGCTCCGACGCCCGATCTGGTGATCGCCAACCAGGGGTCGAACGACGTCACTGTCCTGCTCGGCGTGGGGCACGGCTCCAGCTGGTCGCTCAAGCCCGGTCCGCGGCTGCAAAGCAGCACCGGGCCGGTGGCGACGGCGGTCACCGACTTCACCGGCCCCCAGGGCGTTCCCGACGGCATCCCGGATATCCTGGTCGCCAATAGCCAGGCAAACAGTGTCTCGCTGCTGCCCGGGGTTGGCCACGGCTTCTTCGATGACCGCCACGCCAGCACCGTGAGCGTCGGCACCACGCCCACGCAGGTGTTCGTCGGCAACTTCGACGGCCGCCCGGGCTCCGAATTGGCGACCGTGAACCGCGGTTCCAACGATGTGACGGTCGTCTCCGGCTTCGCTGAGGCATCACCGCTGGCGAGCAGCTTCGCCTCGGGTGGCGAGGATCCCGTGGCGGCGCTGGTGGGCGATTTCAACCGGGACGGCCTACTCGACTTGGTGGTGGCCAATAACGGCGATGGGCGCGTGGCGCTGCTGACCGGCGGCGCAGATGGTCTATCCCTGGCGCAGACACTGACCCGGGGCGATTCGTGGCATCCCAGTGACCTGGCCCTTTCGCTCTTCAACGGCCAAGCGCTGACGGTCTACGCCAGCGCGGAAGGGCAGGAAGCGGTCACCGCCCTGACCTTTGTGCTCGCCGCAAGCGTGTCCGGTGTGCTGTCTGTGCCGGTGCCGTTGCCACCGCCGATGCCCAGCTCCCCAGTCGCCAGCCTGTTGCCCCTGAATGATTCTGCCCTGGCGCTGGTCGCGATCCTGTTGACCGTTCCAGAGCAGGCGACCGGGCGCCCCGCGGAAACCGGGCAGGCGGCGTTCCCGGCCAGCGCGTCACTGGCCACGTTCCTGGTCCCGGCCACGCGTGGGCCCGCGACACCCATGCTCGAAGGGGGAGGCGACGAAGCGGTACTGGACGAGTCGGGGCAGGGCGAGATCGGGGAAGCGGTCGTGGCGGCGTCTCGTACCGCCCCACTAGCCTTGGACCCGGCCATCGCAACGCGCGGCCAGGCGTCGGTGAGCAGCTTTGTCATCGGAGTGGAAGAGGCGTTCGAACGCAGCCGCCGCGCGGCGCGTGCCCGCATGTTTCCGCTGGAGGAAAACACCACGGAGTGGGGTGCTCTCCCTGCCCTGCCGAAGGTCTTCGGAGCCGCAGAGCATGCCGTCAGCGCGCTCGCTCAGCGGGCGCACGAGGCTGCGGCGGTAGGCCTTGCGCCAGGATGGGCCGCAGTCCTAGCCGTCCGGGACGCGTTGTTCAGCCACTGGGAGGACGCGGCCGACACGGAGGAACCAGTCCCTCCGGAGCGCGGGAAAGCAGACACCTCGCCAGCGGGAAGCGCTAGTAGCCCAGCGATCCCGGATACGGAGGCTGGGGCAACCACTGCTTTCTGGGGCGCCGCCTTGCTCGCGAGTGCTTCGCAGTGTGCGGCGGAGGAAAGGTCCCGCCGGAGGTTCCAATGCCTCGCGAATTACGTCCTGGCTGCCAGGGTCGCCAAAAACGGTCCGTCATCGGAGCGCTGAACGTCTTGATGGATCCCTCTGGCCCGGTATGCTATCAATAAGGGCTGGAGGAGTCGTATCCAGTACCACAAGGATCGAAACAAGCAGGAGTACCAGGGCCTGGATAATCGGAGAAATCCCGATGACGCAGCTGTCAGACAGTCTCAGCATCGTCCGGGGAGAGCTTGAGTTTTACGAGCAGAAGTCCGAGCAAGTGTGGTCCGACGCCCATGAGGCCGCCCTGCACGCTACGGACTGTGAAGAATTGCTCGCCCTGGGCAACTTCCTTTTCGAGCGCATCAACCGCCTCGACGAGAGCTGGCGCAACGCCGTGTACACCGGCCACTGGTCCGATGACCGGGGGTTTGAGAAAGTAGTCGAGGGCCTGTACCGCTCGTGGAGCAAGGCCGGTGAAGTGCTCTTGCGATGGTTGGAACAATTGGAGGGTCAGGGCTTCTGCGTCGAAGGGGCCGAGCAGTTTCGCCGGTGTTGCCGTGAGGTACGGGGAATCCTCACACCAGACGACGAGTTCTTTTCCGGGGACGCCCAAGTGAATGCCCGCGATCAAGCGATCGACGAACACCGTCGCGGCGAGACCACCGAGTTAGGACAACTCAGCGATTAGAAACTGCCGTACACGCCAGTTCAAGGAACTGTTTACACGTCTGCCAGCCCGAATTCAGCGGCTGGCCGAGCAAGCGTTTCGCCTGTTCCTCACCAACCCGCACCACCCGTCCCTGCGCAACCGACCTCTCGCCGACAACGATAAGGGTCAACACCGTTCCGGCAGCCACACGGTCACCATCACGGGGCAATACCGAGCGATTTACGTTGTGGACGGCGACACCAACGTCTGGTACTGGATTGGCACGCATAACGACTACGAGAACTTCATTGGCAAGAAGTAGCATGGGAGGCGGCCTGCATGGTTCTGAGCTAAGTCCTTGCCAATTCTAGAACAACCCCGCGTAGTCCTCTTCAATGCGCTTCAGCGACAGGCGGTTGAGGAAGTTCGCATAACACATCCAGGCGGACAGGGCGTGCAGGTCGGCGAATTGCGGTGGCATGAACCGAGGCGGTGTCACCAGGCCCTCCTCCACGAGTTGGGCCAGCGTCTTGATGTCGGCCAAGGTCGTCTTACCACAGAACAAGAGCGGCACACGTCGCACCAATCCTCGGCTCACCGCCAGGCGGATGTAGTTGTAGACGAGCACAAATCCCTTGCTGTAGCACAGGTCCTTGGTGAACGGGCCGCAGCCCTCCGGCAGGCTGCCGCGGAAGATCCGCATGGTGTGTTGATAACTCTCCCGCGGATGGTAGCCTTCTTGCAGGAAGTAAAGATACACCTCCAGGAAGTTGGCGCCTGACTCGGCCATTGCGACGCCTTCGATGCGGTTCGTCAACCGCCGCACTCGTCCCGGGTGCGAGGCAAAGGCAAAGATCTCCGTAATGACCGCCAGGCCTTCCTGCGTAAGCGTCGAGGAAGGTGGTCCCTTGCTCAAGAACGTACACACGGGCTGAGTCTGCCCATTCAGCGTCGTGCCGAGATGGACCCAGCCTTCATGCACTTCGAGGAGCCGGACTTCCCGTGGCGTGAAGCACGCATCGCCGCGGATCTTGATGTAATCGCTGCCGGCAGCTGCATCGGCGACGATGCCGTCGGACAGCTGCACCCGCACGGCCGCCTGATCCTGGAAGTAGCCCGCCAAGCGGGAAGCCAAGGTCTCCACGGTTTGCTGGGCGTTGAGGGTCGGCTCCTCGTGCCCGAAAATGGTGTCGTGGGACAGGTTGTCCAGGATGTCCGACATCATGTGCCCGAGGTCGGCCAGGTTCGGATCCCCGGCGTGGAAGCTATCCGAGGAGCTGCCGTAGAGCCGTTCCGAGATCTCCCCGAACGCCCGGGTGCCTCGATGTGTCAACAGGTGCACCACTTCGCGGTATTCCTGACACATCCGCGACATGATCTGTCCCGGGGCATTGAATTCGCCGAGCCGGCGGCGAATGTCGCGTTCGATGCCATGCAACTCGTGCAGCTTTTGTTCCGGATCGAAAGGCAAGGGCCGGGACAGGTAATAATCCCGTGTGACCGGCGGTAGTTCCCGGCAGCCCTGGTCGAAGAACGCGCGCTCGATGTCGTCGTCCCACTTGATGGCATCGAGGATGCGGATCGGCCGCTGTGCTTCCACGAGCCGATCGCTCAGCTCGCGAACCATGCTCTCATAGGCGGACAATGGCCGGTGTGCGTGACCATTGGTACTGACAGTAGCTTTGCCCATCGTGCTGTGATTGGCCCGAGGCGCCCGATCGGCAACTCTTCCCTGGTTCCCGAACGCGGACTTTTGCGAAGCGACTCCGCGCTCAGTTCTTCTTGTAACCTAGCTCACGGCTGCGGTCTAGAGGGAAAGTCAGTAGTCCGTAGTCAATAGTCCGTAGCAGAAGTCAAAGCCTCGCGTTGTTTGCTATTGACTACGGACTACGGACTGAGAAGCCTCCGCAGTGCGAGGATGCCCACTTCGGCAACCTGCGTGGCTTTCGTCTGCCACAGATGCGGGTTCAGCAGCTCGAGAGAGACCCAGCCGGTATAGCCGATCCGCCGCAGCTGCGCTACCAGGGGGGCCAACTGGAAATCCCCGTCTCCCGGCAGCACCCGATCGGCATCGGTGGCGAGTTCACGTGGAACGCCTGCCACGTCGCAGATCTGGACAAAGGCCAGGTTCGCCGATGTCAGCAGGTCCAGATCCTCAAACTTGCTCGGTCCCTTGTAATAGTGGAAGACATCGAAATTGACGCCCACATTCGGCTCGCCGCACTGCGCCACCAGAGCCAGGGCGGTGTCCAGACTCGCACAAAAGGTGTCCGAGCCCCGGAACTCGAGGGCCAAACGGACATCGAAGCCGGCCGCCCATTGTGCGGCCTGGCGCAGCGAGACGACGGCGCGTTCCAGCGCCAGCGAATCCACTGCGGCCACGAAATCAGCAACCACCAGCAAGGCGGGAATGCCGATCTGCTGGCACAGGTCGAGCCGGTGGCGAAAGTGCTCGTAATGGACCCGGCGTTGCTCGCCCTGCGACAGGAGCAGGCCTCCCTGATACGACGCCGCGGCCAGGGCCATCTGGCGATCTTCGAGCAGCTTGCGGGTGTCCGCTGCCGAATGCGTTTCGAGATGCTTTTCCAGCTTGGTCAGCCAGACTTCCATTGCCGTACAGCCGGCGTCTGCGTAGGCCGCGACATCCTCGGCGAACGTGCAGGGTAGCGTGGTGACTTCGCTGATACAGGGTTTCATGGTGGTGAGTGATGATTCGGCCTTGCAGGCGGGTTCCGACTCTGTGTCGAAGCCCGGCCATGCAACGGGTATAATACGGAAAGGGCGAAAAGCGACTCGCAAGGAGGACCTCGCGACCGCGTTGAGCAAGTCCAAAGTTAGGTTGAGACCAACCATGCCGACGCTTCCGCCAGCGAAGGCTCATCGGCTAGCCCCGTTACAGGCCAAGCCGCCGGGCCAGCTGCTCGTTCATGAGATCTACCGCAGCGTCCAGGGCGAATCGACCTTCGCTGGACTGCCATGCATCTTCGTGCGCCTGGCAGTTTGTGACTCACGGTGTGTCTGGTGTGACTCCCCACACGCCTTCAACCGTGGTAGCCTGATGACACTGGAGGAAGTGCTGAAACAGGTGCGCACCTATGGCTGCCCGCTCGTGGAGATCACCGGCGGCGAGCCGCTCCTGCAACCGGAAGCATTGCCGCTCATGACCCAACTGGTCGACCAAGGCTTGACGGTGTTGCTCGAGACCAGCGGCGCCCACGACGTCGGCCCAGTCGATCCGCGTGTGCAGATCATCATGGACTTGAAGTGCCCCGACAGTGGCGAGTGTGCCGGCAATCGCTGGGCCAACCTCGACTTTCTGAAGCCCACCGATCAAATCAAGTTTGTCATCGCTTCGCAGCGCGATTTCGATTGGACGGTGCAGACCATTCAGACACACCAACTGGATCGCCGGTTCGTCGTCCTGCTCAGCCCCGTGTTTGGTGCGGTGCAGCCGATCGAGCTGGCGCATTGGCTGTTGGCCTCGGGAGTCCATGTGCGGATGCAGTTGCAGCTGCACAAGTATATTTGGGATCCCCAAGCCCGCGGGGTCTGACCCTAAACGGTTCTAACGTAATGTGGCGGCAAATTTTCAACATGCCTAAATGAACCCGCAAAATACAAAAATTCCGCCCCAATTTTTGTGAGCCACTAAAACACAG
>JBGQLF010000371.1:0-8230 GCA_041499985.1 Gemmataceae bacterium | reverse complement strand
GCTGTGGGAAACACACCAGGTCCTTAAGGCTCGCTTGCTCGACTTCGTACGCCGCCGCGCCATCTCGCAGTGCAAGCGTTTGGGGGAGCCGCCGGAAGTGGTCGAGCAGGCCCGTCAGGCCCTTCACCTGGACACGCTGACCCTTGGCTTCGCGCGCCGGTTCGCCACGTACAAGCGGGCCGACCTGCTCCTGGACAATCTGGAGCGTCTGGTCGGCCTGATCAACGACCCGCACCGGCCGATGCAGCTGGTCTTCGCCGGCAAGGCCCACCCCAACGATGAACAGGCCAAGAAGCTCTTGCGGCAGATCGCTCGTCTGGCCCGCGATCCGCGGTTTGCCGGCCGAATCGTCTTCGTCGAGGATTACGACATCAACGTGGCCCGGCACCTGGTGCAGGGGGTGGACGTGTGGCTGAACACGCCCCGCCGGCCGCTGGAGGCATCGGGCACCAGCGGCCAAAAGGTTGTCCTCAATGGCGCGCTGAACTTGTCGGTCCTCGACGGCTGGTGGGCCGAGGCCTACGACGGCGGCAACGGCTTCTCCATTGGCCGCGGCGAGACCCATAGTAGGCCCGAGATCCAGGACCAGCGCGACGCCGAGGCCCTGTACCACACCCTGGAGAAGGAAGTGATCCCGCTCTACTACGAGCGCGATCACGATGGCCTGCCCCGCGCCTGGATTGCCCGAATGAAGCGGGCGATCCGTACCCTGGGCTGGCGCTTCAACGCGGATCGGATGGTCATGGATTACGTGCGTGAATGCTATTTGCCGGCCGCGGGCGGGGTTTCCTGCGAGATGCGCCACTGTCCGGCGCCCCGGGTGTGACGCACCTCGAAGTGTTTCTTGAGAGATCCTGCCAGAGGTGGCTCTGCGCGTGCCCTTTCGACACACCGGTGGTTTCCGTGCAACGTTTTCGCACACCGCAGCGCCCGCGGCGCCGCCCCGACTCCGGTTGTGGCTCAGGGGTTGGGCAAGGACTGGGCCCGGAAACCCCGCGGCGAGACGGCATCGAACGCGGGGAAACCGAGAAGTTGCAGGGATTGCAGCCATTACCTGCCGCTTCGGTACAGGAATCGCTCTGTGAGGGAGCAGACCGGCGACGCCAGCCGCAGTGGAATTCGCCACTCCCGCCCCGGCCACAGAGGCCTCTCTCGGAGGGAAACGTTTGGACGCCGTCGAAGGCAGTGGGCAGAGTCAGGTCCGGCCCTTGCTGCGGGTTGTCGCTGTCGGCAGCCCGAACGGCGACGACCGGGTCGGCTGGGAGGTAGTCGAGCGCTTGCGGCAGGAACTGGCGTTGGCGGGCGTCCAAACGATGGTGTTGCGCGACCCAGTCAGCCTCGTGCATCACCTGGAGGGCTGTGCTGGCGTCATCCTGGTGGACGCTTGCCGAAGTGGGGCCGAGGCAGGGACCATCTTCCGCTTGACCTGGCCCGCCTGTGAGCTGGACACAACGGGTGGCCCCTCAACGCACGGCTTCGGAGTGGCCGGCGCCCTGGCCCTGGCGGAAGCCCTCGGCCGCTTGCCCCCGCAGGTCGTCCTGCTCGGCGTCGAGGCCCAGGCGTGCGAACCAAGCGGGGATCTCAGCGCGCCCGTGCGCGGGGCGCTGCCGGAGCTTTGCCGGCAAGTGCTCGCCGAGGTCCGCCGCTATGAAGCACGTCCGGCGCCCGGCATGGAGGGGACGGAGGTGTGACGTGCATGAGCGCTCGCTGGCGCAAGCACTGTGGGCCCAGGCGGAAAGTCTACGGCGCGAGCACCGAGCGGCCCGGGTGCTGGCCGTCCACGTCGCAGTCGGCGAGCTGGCTGGTGTGGAGCCGGAGCTCCTGCGGAGCGCCTTCGACCTGCTCGTCGCAAGCAGCGGGGCGGCTGGCACCCAGATCGAAATGGAGCGCGTGCCGCTGGAGGCACGCTGCGACGACTGCGGCGTGGAGTTCCCGGTGCACCGGTTCCATTTCCTTTGCCCGGCGTGTGGGAGCAAAGGGGTTACCGTCCTGCGCGGCGAGCACCTCATCCTGCAAGCAGTCACCCTGGAGTCGGCGGAGGATCACGATGGCTGAAACCATGCTTCTGGACGCTCTGCGAACGATTCGCTTCCTCGAAGGCATTACCGATCTGGAGCGGCAACAACTCGCTTCGGTCGCACAGCTGGAAGAGTACCGGCCTGGGGCCGTCGTCTTCTCGGAGGGGCAGCGCCTGGCGCGCATCTTCCTGGTAGTCGAGGGAGCTGTGGCCCTGGAAATCCGAGTGCCCAAGGATGGGGCCCGGCGCATCCAGACGGTGGGCCCGGGCGAACTGCTCGGCTGGTCCCCCGTGCTCGACCAGACGCCCATGACTGCCACGGCTCGGGCGCTGATGCCCTGCCGGCTGATCGCCCTGGACGCGGCCCAGGTGCTGGGCTTATGCCACCACGACTGGAAGTTTGGCTTCATGTTCATGCGGCGCACAGCCCGGGCGTTGGCGACGCGGCTCAACGCGACCCGCCTCCAGCTGCTCGATGTCTACCACCATGAGCTGCCCGCCGTCGCCGGCGTCCATGAAGGAGCAGATTGAGCCATGAGTACCCCCTTACCCATCGGCTGTTTCGTGCGGCTGGAGAAGCCGGACTTGCAACAGCTCATCGATCGGCTCAAACAACTGGGCTACCGCGTCATTGGGCCGACGGTTGCCCAGGCGGCTGTGGTCTACGCCGAGATTGGCTCCCTCGGCGATCTGCCGGTCGGCTACATCGACGACCAGGAGGCCGGGCACTACCGTCTCAAGAAGAGTGACAGCGGCAACTACTTCGATTACGTTGTCGGTCCGCATTCGCTGAAGAACTACCTGTTTCCGCCGCGCACGACAGTACTGGAGACCCTGAACATCAAGGGCGACTGGCAGGTGCGCGTGCCGGAGCCGCCCAGGGAACGGTTGGCGTTCCTCGGTCTGCGCTCCTGCGACCTGCACGCCCTCCAGATCCAGGACCGGGTTTTTCTGGGCGACCGCTACGTGGACGGCGACTACCAGGCCCGGCGGGAAGGCTTATTCGTCGTGGCGGTCAATTGTGGGCGGTCGGCGCCGACCTGTTTCTGCGCGTCGATGAAGACCGGGCCGGCGGTGAGCAGCGGCTACGATTTGGCCCTGACGGAATTGCCCGGCCAGTTCGTCCTGGAGGTGGGCACCGAACAAGGGGGAGAGGCGCTGGCCAGCCTCCCTTGGCGGCCCTGCACCACCGCGGAGGTTGCCGAGGCACAGCAAGTACCGAAGGGGGCCGAGAAACAGCAGCACCGCCGCCTCGACCCAACCGCTGTCCACAACCTACTGCTCGGCAACCTCGAGCACGCCCGCTGGGACGAGGTCGCACAGCGCTGCCTCTCCTGCGCCAACTGCACGATGGTTTGCCCCACCTGCTTCTGTAGCGCCGTCCAGGAGGTCACGGACCTGAGCGGCGACCAGGTCCGGCGCGAGCGGCAGTGGGACTCGTGCTTCAACGACGAGCACTCGCACATGAGCAGCGGCGCGGTCCACCCATCGACGCGGTCCCGTTACCGCCAGTGGCTGACGCACAAGCTGGCCACGTGGATCGACCAGTTCGGGACGTCTGGCTGTGTCGGTTGTGGGCGGTGCATCACCTGGTGTCCGGTCGGCATCGACCTGACGGAAGAAGTAGCCGCGATCCAGGGAGGCCAGGTATGACCACGCTTATGGCGCCGTCCCCTCGACCCTGGCTGCCCGAAATCGTGGCCATCCGAAGCATCAAGCCGGAGACCCCCGGCGTCGTCACTTATGCGCTGGAGTTTTCCGACCACGGGGCCGGCGCGGCGTACCGCTTCCAGCCGGGACAGTTCAACATGCTGTACCTGCCCGGCGTGGGCGAATCGGCGATCTCCATTAGCTCCGATGCAGAGCAGAACGGTACGCTGTTGCACACCGTGCGGGCGGCTGGCAACGTCACGCAGGCGCTGGCCCGCAAGCAAGCCGGCGATCGGCTGGCGCTGCGCGGGCCGTTCGGCTCGAGCTGGCCGATGGCAGCGTGCCGCGGCCAGGATGTGGTCCTTGCCTGCGGTGGCATTGGCCTGGCGCCGCTCCGCCCGGCGCTTTACCACGTCGTGCGCCACCGCGCGGACTATGGCCGGGTCTTCCTCCTGTACGGCGCCCGCACGCCCAGCGACCTGCTCTACAGCGACGAGTACAACACCTGGCGCGATGCCGGCATCGACGTGGAAGTCACCGTGGACATTGGCGATAGCAACTGGAAAGGAAACATCGGCGTGGTGCCGGTGTTGTTCTACCGGCTGCGGCTGAACGGGCCGCGCACGCACGTGCTGACCTGCGGGCCGGAGGTGATGATGCGCTTCGTCATCTTCGAGGCCCTGGCCCGCCGTATCCCGCCGGCCCGCATCCACCTGTCCCTGGAGCGCAACATGAATTGCGCCGTCGGCCTGTGCGGGCACTGCCAATTTGGGCCGGTGTTCGTTTGCAAGGACGGCCCGGTGTTCACCTACGAGCGACTCCAGCCGTATCTGCACGTGGAGGATTTCTAATGCCGGCCAAACCGAAGCTTGCCGTCTTCAAGTTCGCCTCGTGCGACGGCTGCCAACTGTCGCTCTTGGACGCCGAGGACCAGCTCCTGGCGGTCGCCGAGCACATCGACATCGCCTACTTCCTTGAGGCACGGACTCAGGAGAGCGAGGGTCCGTACGACGTCGGGCTAGTCGAAGGCTCGGTCACCACCGCCCACGATGCCGAGCGCATCAAGCAAATCCGTCAGCAGTGCAAGTACCTGGTGACCATCGGCGCCTGCGCCACCGCGGGCGGCATCCAGGCGCTGCGCAACTGGGGCGATGTGGACGAGTTCCTCCAAGTTGTCTACGCCCGGCCGGAGTACATCCACACGCTCAAAACCAGCACGCCTATCAGCGATCATGTGCGCGTCGATTTCGAGCTGCGTGGCTGCCCGATCAACAAGAACCAACTGGTGGATCTGGTTTCGGCACTGCTGTGGGGGCGCCGGCCCAAGGTGCCCCGCCACAGCGTCTGCGTGGAGTGCAAGCGGCGCGGCACGGTTTGCGTCGCAGTGGCCCAGGGAATCGCCTGCCTCGGCCCGGTGACGCAAGCTGGCTGCGGCGCCATCTGCCCCGCGTTCAACCGCGAGTGTTTCGGCTGTTACGGACCGAAAGAGAAGCCGAACCTGATCAGTTTGACCCGGCACTACCAGAATCAGGGGGTCGAGAGCGGGCACCTGGTGCGCCTGACGCGGAACTTCAATGGCTACGCACCAGAGTTCCGTGAATGCGGGAACCCGCCCCACCAGGGCGCATGAGGATCCCTGAAAGCTACACGCTCTGATCCATGTGCCCGGTGGCGTTGGCTGTTCCGTGGCGACAAGCGTCCCGCTTGTCCGCCCGAAGAGAGCTAGCAAGCGGGACGCTTGCTGCTACGGGCAACCGGACACCTTCATCAGGTGCATGGATGAGGGCGTGCGTAGAGGAATGAGGTGGACGCATGACGGAGAACCGGACATTCAAGGTAGCCGCTCTCTCCCGCGTCGAGGGAGAAGGGGCGCTGCACGTCGTGGTCCGGGGTGACCAGGTCGAGCACGTGGAGCTGAACATCTACGAGCCGCCGCGCTTCTTCGAGGCGTTTCTGCGCGGGCGGGAGGTTCGCGAGGTGCCCGACATCACGGCCCGAATCTGCGGCATCTGCCCGGTCGCGTATCAGATGAGCGCCTGCCACGCCCTGGAGAAGGCCCTGGGCATTCAGATCACCCCAGAGATCCGCCGGCTGCGTCGCCTCCTCTACTGCGGTGAGTGGATCGAGAGCCATGGGTTGCACATCTACTTGCTGCACGCCCCCGATTTCCTGGGCTACGAGAGCGGCATTAGCCTGGCTGTCCGGCACCGCGATGTCGTCGAAAAAGGCCTGCGCCTCAAGAAGATCGGCAACGAGCTACTGGAGGTACTCGGCGGCCGGGCCATCCACCCCATCAATGTCACGGTCGGCGGCTTCTACCGGGCCCCGTGCAAAGCCGACCTCAGAGCTCTGCTGCCCGACCTCCGCTGGGGCCTCCAGGCCTCGATCGACACGCTCCACCTGGTGGCCGGCTTTGACTTCCCCGCCCTTGACCTGGATTACGAGATGGTCTGCTTGCGCCATCCCCAGGAGTATCCCCTAAACGAGGGAAACATTGTCTCGTCGAGCGGATTGGACATCCCCGCGGAGCAGTACGAGAACCATTTCCAGGAGCGGCACGTTCCCCACAGCACGGCCCTGCACAGCGTGATGCTGCCGGCGGAGAAGCCTTACCTGGTCGGCCCGCTGGCACGGCTAAACCTCTGCTTCGACCGACTCTCGCCGGCCGCCAAGCGCGAGGCGGAGAAGTGCCGGGTGGAATGGCCTTGTCGCAATAACTTCAAGAGTATTGTCGCCCGCGCCCTGGAGCTGATCACCGTCTACGAAGAAGCGATCGCCATCGTCGAAGACTACCAGGCCGAGCCGTCTCCGAGCCGGGTCCTCTACGAGCCGAAGGCGGGCGAGGGCTGTCATGCGACCGAGGCTCCCCGCGGCCTGCTCTACCACCGCTACCGTGTCGGCGCCGATGGTCTCATCGCCCAGGCCAAGATTGTTCCGCCGACGTCACAGAACCAACCGCGCATTGAGGCGGACCTGCGGGCTTATCTCCCGTCCCTGCTCGACCGAGAGGACGCCGAGGTGACCCGCCGCTGCGAGCACATGATCCGGAACTACGACCCGTGCATCAGCTGTGCCACGCACTTCCTCAAGGTGCGTATCGACCGTCGGGAGCCGGCGGCGGGAGGAAGCGCATGAGTGCACAACTGGTTCCGGTCGGTCGGGATGTGCTGGCGGAGCGCCGCGCCGCCGCCGAGCGCTTCCGCGCCGAGCGAGCACGGCGGGGGACCCTAGTCGTGCAGCTCATCTCCTCGCCCGGAGCGGGCAAAACCGCCCTCCTGGAGGCGACTGCCCGGCATTGGGGCCCGAGCCGGCGCCTGGGCGTGCTGGTCGGCGACCTGGAGACCGACCGCGACGGCCAGCGGCTGGCGCGACTCATGCCCGCCGTGCAGATCACGACCGGCGGCGCCTGCCACCTGGAGCTGCCGCTCGTCGAGCAGGCCCTGCCCGGGCTCGGTGACGAGGGTTTCGAGTTTCTGTTCATCGAAGACGTGGGCAACCTGGTCTGCCCGGCCGCGCATGATGTCGGGCAGCACCGGCGGGCCCTGCTGCTCAGTGTCACCGAGGGAGACGATAAGCCCGGCAAGTATCCCAAGGCGTTCCGCACCAGCCAGGTGTTGGTGCTCACCAAGCTGGACCTGCTGCCCCATGTGCCTTTCTCGATCGAGGCGGCAGCGGCGGACGCCCACCGGATCCAGCCGAACCTGGAGGTGCTGCCGGTCTGCGCCCCCGCAGGCACGGGCGTCGCCGCCTGGTGCGCCTACTTGGATCGCCAGCGGCACGAGCTGCTGCACGGCCAAGACGGATGACCTGAAGGAATGGGAAAATGAGCCAGTCTGACTATGCCATGATCGACGGCAACGAGGCGGTGGCCCACGTCGCCTACCGGGTTAGCGAGGTCATCGCCATCTACCCCATCACGCCCGCGTCCCCGATGGGCGAGTGGGCCGACGCCTGGGCTGCCGCGGGCCAGCCGAACCTCTGGGGCACCATCCCGTCGGTGGTGGAGTTGCAGGACGAGGGCGGCGCCGCCGGCGCCGTGCACGGTGCCCTGCAAGCGGGCGCGCTGACGACGACCTTCACGGCGTCGCAGGGCTTGCTGCTCATGCTGCCCGACATGTACAAGATCGCCGGTGAGCTGACCCCCCTGGTGATCCACGTCGCGGCCCGGTCGCTGGCGGCGCAAGCGCTGTCGATCTTTGGCGATCATGGCGACGCCATGGCCGCCCGGGCCACCGGCTTCGCCCTGCTCTGCTCCGCCTCCGTGCAGGAGGCCATGGATTTCGCACTGATCGCCCACGCCGCCACTCTGCGGTCGCGCATCCCGTTTCTCCACTTCTTCGACGGCTTCCGCACGTCGCACGAGGTCTCGAAGATTGCGATGCTGTCCGACAAGGACATCCGCGCCCTGATCGACGACCGCTTGGTGTGGGAGCACCGCGCCCGCGCGCTGTCGCCTGACCACCCGGTCTTGCGCGGCACCGCCCAGAACCCCGACGTCGCGTTCCAGTCGCGGGAGACGGTCAACCCCTTCTACACCGCTTGCGCCGACATCACCCAGGCGGC
>JBGQLF010000370.1:0-8233 GCA_041499985.1 Gemmataceae bacterium | reverse complement strand
TGCACGGAGATGTAGTCGTACGGCACACCGCACTGGTCAAAAGCGATCCGCCACCAGCCCTCATCCTGCGTGTTGATCCAGTCATGGACGAAGGCGACCCGCGGCACGCCGACTCGGTGGCGCTTCACCTCGGGTACAACCTCAACGGTCAGGACGTCCAGTCCCAGAGCTCGGGACTCGGCATCCAGACGGGAGCGGATGTCCGCGGGTGCTGTGGCGGGGTGGATGATCAATGAACCTGCGGCGAACTTGCGTGGACCAGCCTCGAACGGTTCCTCCGCTGCTTCCATGCCCACATCCTTGAGGCGGAAGCGCAGCGTGGCCAGTTGACTCTCCGCACGACTGGGCACGAGGAAGATGTTCCCAGATCCCGCAATGCCCCCGGTGCGGAGCGCATCGCCAGTTGTCGAGGTCATGGGTGCCTGGAGGATGCTGGTGTCCGTGACCCGCACCGTCTTGATGTTGGACAGGGCACCGAGCGTCCAGCCGGTGTCATCGTAGGGGCGGGGATCGTTCACGCTGTACCACTGCGTATCGAGCAGCATGTCGGCCATCCGGCTATAAGGCTGATCCATGCGAATGATGAACGATCCCTCGGCAAACTCGATCTCTTTTTCGGCTTCCTTCTCCTTCTCCTTCACGGTCTTGGCGCGCCCAGGCTCAGTTTGGTCTTTGACCCGAACCGCGGCGGTCGCCCGGTGGATTTCGATTCCCTGGCGCTGGAGCAGCTGGAAGAAGTCGGCGATGCCCGCCTTGCGCGGCTCATCGGCCGGGATTACGTAGGCCGCGGGACCTTCCTTCATCGCCTTGGCGATGCTCCGCTGACTCTTGAGGTAGAAGTTTTCCAGGAAGCGGTCCTTGTGATCGGCCACGTACTTCAGAGCCACGAGCAGGCCCGATTGCTGCAAATTGACGTTGTTGCGATGCGACCATTTGACCTTGGGCAGAGGGGGATTGGGACGGAACCACGCGCGCTCACTCTGTCCGCGCACGGTGCGCTCCTTGGTATCCGCGCCGCCGTTGCCAAACGTCTCGTAGAACCGGCCGATGGAGTTATGGCCATTAGCCGCGTAGAACATGTAATTGGGAGCCCAGCCGTCGTAGAAGCCGTGTGTCCACACGCCCGGCACGCCGCGCTTGGTCAGCTCCTCGATCTCGTGATAGGCGAGGGCGTGCCATTCATCCACGACGATGGGGTCGAGCCAGGCGTTGTAGGGACCGGTTCCCGTGGAAGCGTAGAGGAAGGGGACCGATTCGTGCAGGTCGTGCATGACAGTCGGATGCCATTCCAGGGTCTTCGCCATGACGTGCCGACTCAGTTTCAGGGTCATGCCGATGGCGTCGCGGTTGTTGTCGTGGGCCACATATTTGCCCCAGTAGAGCAGCGGCGGCGGCGTGCGGCCGGGGTTGTCATTCTTGTAACGGTACAGATCGACCATGCGCTCGCGGCCATCCACATCGAGGACCGGCGTCATGAGGACGACGGTGTTGGTGCGAATCGCCTTGATGAAAGGCGTCTCCTCGACGGCCAGGCGATAGCCCAGTTCCATGAGCATTTCCGGAGAGCCGGTCTCCGGCGAATGCATGGCGCCGGTGAGCCAGTAGATCGGCTTGCCTTCGGCGAGGAGCGTCTTGGCCGTCGCTGGCGTGATCTTACGAGGATCGCCCAGGCTCGCCGTGATCTCCTTGAGCCGGTCAAGCTTGGCAAGGTTGGCCTCGTCGGAGATGGCCACGAGGATCATCTCGCGGTTTTCCTCGCTCTGGCCCATGCTCCAGACCTTGACGCGCGGCGACGCCTGGGCCAGCTCGCGGAAGTAGCGGTGGACGTCCTTGGCATAGGTCAAGCGGTCCGGCGCGCCTGCGATGTAGCCGAGTACTTTGTGCGGCGTGGGCACCGTCGCCGAAGCGGGGAGGTGATCGACCAGCTCGGTGAGGAACATCGGATCCGTGGTGTACTCGCGGATCTTCTTCGTGTAGTCTTCATCGTTGCCTTGGGCCAGGGCCATTACGGGAAACAGCACCAGTGCAGCCAGGGCCAGCGATCGGCGGGACATGAAATCTTCCTTTCGCGCGAACGACCAAGCGAGCGGCGCCCTCCTCCTCGAACGGGGAGGATACGTGGTGGGACTATTGCAATCTGCTCCGTGGCGTGCGGCAAGCAAAAAGTGGAGCGGGCGGAAGGAAGATCAGATCGGCGGGATGGACTGGCGGATTTCATCGAGGAGGGCGCGGGTGCTGTGCCGGTCACACCAGGAGTGAATGTAGTCCCAGTTCAGGCGCCCGGCCTGCACGGCAATGACATTGCGAATGTCGTCGGAGTCCTTGGAGCGGCGGTTCTGAACCGCCCAGCGGAGCTTGGTAATAATGACATCCTCGGCCGTGGGCAAATTGATCTCGAGGTTGAACAACTTCACCCGGCGGCGGCGCCGGAAACGCTCCTGATCGTGCGGATCGTCACTCAGGTGAAAGATTTCGATTTTGAAAGGGATCCCTACAACCTCCATGACATGTCGGGTGGTCATGGTGACCGTCTCGAATGTCATCTGCGGATCGAGTCGAAAGGCGCCTCCGAGGTGGTCAGCAAGGAGCCCTATGGACTGCCCGCCGAGTTCAACGACAAAATCGGCATCCTTAGTCGATCGCGCGATGCCGTAGTAGTTGCTTGAAAACGACCCCACCAGCATGTACGGGATCCCGAGGGTTTCCAAAGCGGAGAGGACGGCAAGGGCTGCTTCCTCGCTGGTCATCGCGCTTTCTCCAAACGCCGAATCAGATTCACGCGCTGAGCCAGGATCTCCCGAACTCGTTGCTCATCCGCGTCTGGATACTCATCTCGGATCCCATCGGCCATGATCCGACAGGCCAAATCAAAGAGCCGAGCTGCATCGAGGAGTTTCTCTTCCCCCGATGTCCGGCGTGCCCGGAGAACACGCTCCTGGTAGATGTCGTCTATCAGTTCCTGAGTGGGCTGCATATCCACGCTCCGCTCGGGTTCGATGCCACCAATACTTGGATTCTGCCGGTTCCTGGCCGACTTGTCAATTCCTCCGCCGTCCTCGAATCGTTGTGAGACCAGACGGTCACGCCAAATGATTCAACGCCTCCGCCAAGTTCGGATGGATCTCAAACAGCTTGTCGAGCCGTGTGACCGCCAGCGTCGTGCGCACGTCCGGATGCATGCCGACCAGAATGAAGCGGTGTCCCTCTTGCTTGAGCCGGCGCATCAGGCTCACCAGCGCCCCCAGGGCCAGGCTCGGCACAAATTCGACCTGGGACATGTCCAGCACCACGGGCTGGCTGGGCTGCTGCGCCGCTGCGGCAGACACCTGCCGTTGCATCTGGTCGATGGCGGTGTCATTCAATTCGCGCTGCTGGATGACGGCCCACACCACTTGGGCGTGTGGCTGAATAGCAATGGCCTGCGGTTCGGACATGGTTAACCTCGTGGTCGTGCCTATACGATTGTCGAGAGCCTACGATCGGCCGGCGCTGGTTCCCATGATACCGCGCATGGCCATGGCCAACGCTCCCGGGTTGGTGGCATACCGCAGGGCATCGGTGCCGGAGATCACTTGCTCCCGATACAGTTTGAGTAAATGCTGATCGAACGTCTGCATCCCGGACTCGCCGGTTGCAATATAGTCGCTCAGCTCCGCCAGTCGGCTTTCCAGGATGAACTTCTGCGTCACCGCACTGCCGCGGAGGATCTCCACCGCCGGCCGGCGCTTGCCATCGCGCGTCGCCAGCAGGCGCTGCGAGATAATCGCCTCCACAGAGCCAGCCAGCTGGGACAGCAACAGCTTGTGCTCCGCGGGCGGGAACATGGCGATGATGCGCTCGATGGTCTGCGGCGCCGTGGCACTGTGGACCGTGGAGAAGACCTGGTGGCCGGTGTCCGCGGCCCGCAGTGCGATGCGCAGGGTCTCCACATCGCGCAGCTCGCCGACGAGGATGACATCGGGATCCTGCCGTAGGGTCTGGCGCAGGGCTTGATCGAAGGACGGCGTATCCCCGCCCACCTCCAGATGGCAGATCAGGGATTTCTTGTTGCTGTGAACGTACTCCACCGGGTCTTCGATGGTGATGATCTTGGCCCGCAGCGTGCTGTTGATCAGGTTGATCAGGGCCGCCAGCGTCGTGCTCTTGCCGCTCCCGGTCGTGCCGGTCACCAAGGTCAGGCCACGTTGCGACACGGCGATGTCGTTCATCACCGCCGGCAGATGCAGATCCTCGATCGATGGAATCGTGGTGCGGATGACGCGAATCACCATCGCGGGCGTGCCCAGGTGGCTGTAGACGCTACAGCGGAAGCGAGCCAGCCCTTCGATCGCATGGGAAAAGTCGATGCCCTGGGCAATGGCCGTCTCCAGATGGCCGGCATGACGCTTGGGCACCAGAGTGGCCGTGATCTGAGAGGTGTCGTCGCGGGTCAACGGCGGCGCTTCCAGGAACCGAGCCTGGCCGCCGATCCGCAGCATCGGCGCGGCACCGGCCTGGACGTGGATATCTGATGCTCCATTTTCGACCGCGAAACGCAGCAGCTTGTCAATGTCCATGACGTATGTCCTTGGTGTCGCACCGGGCCGCTCTTACTTTCCCCAGAAGTCATCGAATGTGCCGGCCGTCACGACTTCGGTCGCCAACGGGTCCTGGCTGGTCGGTGTCAGTCGCAGGAGGGCGACATCGCCCAGGCGCGGATAGAGCAAGGCGTTGGTTCCCCGGAAGTCCGCGGCGTGGAATGTATGGCCGGAGTTGAGCACGACGTAACGCCCCGTATTCAGCGGACTGGGATAGATCAGCACGGGCACATGCTCGCTCGCCGCGCCGGTCCGGCCGGCCATTGTAATCTGCTGGGGGGTCCAATTCAGCGGCAGACGGTCCAGCACCTGGCGGATTAACGTATTCGAGCCTGGATCGCCGAACAGAATCAGGTGTTTGCCGGCGATCTCCTCCGGCGTGATGTCGACATCGTCTTTCACCGGCAGTTCGCCGCGGAGGTATTTGCTCCATTCGTCCTGGAAGCGCTTCAGGTTGGCTTCCGCGTAGCGCTGCGTCGCTTCGTGCCACGGCTTCCCGGTGCCACGAACACAGACGAAGTTATCCGTGAAGGCATCGTCGATCGGCCCTTGCAGGCGCGTGATCTTCTGCGGCCGCCGCAGCCGATCGGTGAATAGTTTCTCCGGCAGCACGGCCGTCCATTGGCTCTCGCGCCGTTCCAGGTACAAGTGTAGCGTGCCGTTGGGCGTCAGATAGGGGCGAGCCTCGATCTGCTGGCCATCAATGTTGACGCTTTGCATTGTGGAAGGTCCTGGGGGCACTCCGAGGTGCAGGGCCCGCACATTGGTGGTCTTGATGTTGAAGCCGCTATCAGTCTTCTCGGCATCGACCAGGGACCGTTCATAATGCCGATCCAGGCCCATGATCTCGACCCAATCGCAGCTGGGATACTTCATGGTATACGTCACGAAGCGGACCCGCGTCGGATACTCTTCCCGGCCCTTGCTCACGTGGCGGGCATACTCGGCCTGAGCGCGTTTCTGCCACTCGGGCGGGAATTGATGGGCCAGTCCCGGCGCGACGAGGTGCGTCATCGGGATGTTGAGCTGTTTGAGCTTTGTCTCGATGTTGCGGGCGGCTTGCATTTGCGGATCCTGATCGCCGCTGTATGCCACGACCGGGATGTTGAAGGCGTTCTCGGCATAATCCAGCGCGTCGTAGATATGCAGACACGCTTCCTGATACGACGGCAGCTTGGCCGGCAGCTCTTTGATGTAGCCGTGCGTTGTCGTGAACCCGGCCCCGGGACCCAGGACACAGAAGCTGTCGGGGTGATGCAGACCGAGGTGCCAGGTGCCGGCTCCGCCCATGGAGAAGCCACGCAGCACCTTGCGCTGCGGATCGAGGAGCGCCTCGCGCCCCAGCAGCCGTTCCACGGCGGTGAAGTTGCCCAGGGCCTCGCGCACATCGGCCTCGCCGGCCCAGCGATAGGCGTTGTTGCCTCGGCCGAAGATGTCCAGCTGCACAAAGTCTTGCTCCTTCGGAGCCGGGCGGTCACCGGCATGCTGATGGAGGAAGCGCACTTCGCTGATATTGCGATCGCGTCCGTGCAGGACCACATCGAGCCGCCACTTCTTGCGCGGGTCCTTGCCGTAGTCCGCCGGCAGACTGATGGCATAAGGTTGGGCCGAGCCATCGACCGTGGAACGATAGGCACGCACCACCATCTGACCCCGTTGCTGTAGCCAGGGTGATTCGCCCTGGGCGGCCTGGCTGGCACGCAACAAGCCGCGGTCCAGGGCGTTGAGCGTCCAGGTGCCGGCGTCGGCGTCGTAGAACTCGTTGTGGCGGACGACCCAGGTAGCGGCCTTGTGGTAGATTTCGACCTCCGCCAGGATCGGGTCCCGAGCGCCTTGACGGCGGAGCGATTCCAGGGCCTGGCTGAGCTTGGTCAGCTTGGCGGCGACAGCGTTGAGCGTGGCCGCGTCGGGAGCTTGCGACGGCGGCGGCGTGTAGTCTTGCGCGACGACCAACCCGGCGGCAGCCAGGACGACGGCAGCGGCCGAGTACAGGCGGTGCAGCTTCATGCGCGGAAACCTTTCTGCAAGAGGATGGCGAGCATCGGATGTGCTGGTGACGATACTGTGCCGGCGCGCCGAGAGCAAGGGGGTAGGAGGTGCGGGAACGCCTCATCATCTTTCTCCGGCTCCTCGGTGCGTGTACAATGGTTCCCATATTAACTCGCAGGAGGAACCGCCATGCCGCTGCGTGACCACTTCCACCCTCCGCTCGACGACGTAACGTCCTGGGAAGGCTTTCACGGTGCGTGGCCGACCGCGATGATCATAGCCCTGAACCGGAAACTCCCGCGCCGCTACGTCGCCGCCCCGCGCGCTCACTTCGGGTCCTCCGTTGAGGTCGACGTGGCCACTTACGAGGAAGACGCTGCGGACCTTCCTGCGTGGAGCGAGCGAGAAGGCAACGGCGGTGGGCTGGCGACCGCGGTCTGGCCGCCGCCGCGCCCGACCCTCGCCGTACCGTCCGACCTACCGGCCCAAGACGAGTACGAGGTGCGCGTTTACGACACCCAGCGGGGTCGCCGGCTAGTGGCAGCCGTGGAAATCGTTAGCCCTGCGAACAAGGACCGGCCCGAACACCGCCAGGCTTTCGTCGCCAAGTGCGCCGCCCTGCTCCAGAACCAGGTGTCCATCGCCATCGTCGATCTCGTCACCACGCGACATTTCAACCTCTATGGCGATCTCCTGGGGCTGATCGGTCAGACGGATCCGTCCCTAGCGCCCGAAGCCCCGGCCCTGTACGCTGCCGCCTGTCGCGGCACCAAGAAGGACGGCACCTGGCTGCTGGAAGCCTGGCTGCATCCCCTGGCCGTCGGCCGACCACTGCCGACGCTGCCGTTGTGGCTTGCCGACAACCTGGCGGTGCCCCTGGAACTGGAGGAGAGCTACGAGGAGACCTGCCGCATCCTGCGCCTTCCTTGATCCCGCGCGCCACCGAGACAAGACGATGGAGAGGACGTAGGCTGAATTCACCCATTCCAGGTGCGGTTCCTGTGTGCGCCTTTTCCGCGCCGAGTGTCCACGAAAGTGAGTAAACTGAAAGCAGAGGTGTTGGACCGTCCGCGCGAACCCCGTGCACGCTTCGGAGAAACTACCATGGCCTCGATCCCTGTGCGGCAGACGCCGGCCACACCGCCGGAGACCGTCGAGCAGCGCTTCCGTCGTCTGGCAGCGGTGTGGCATGCGGCGACCGATTACCTTTCCTCGATGGAGAAGTCGGACCGCCATCCGGCGTATCAAGAGATTATCCGCCTGGGGCCGGAAGTAGTGCCCTTGTTACTTCGGGACCTCGAAGACCACCACAGCCACTGGTTCAGTGCCTTGGAGGCGATCACGGGTGCAGATCCGATCCCCGATTCGGCAGGAGGGAACATCCCGAAGATGGTGGAAGCCTGGCTGCGCTGGGCCAAGAGCAACGGTTACCAATGGTGAGCTATCTGGAATGGCTGTTCCCCGCCTTGGCCGAAGGCGGTTACCGCGTTACCAGCCCACCCGATGGCGATTACAACTGCATTGCGTGGTCGCGACGCGATGTCGCTCCAGCTTGAGTGGAGGTGGCTCGTTGCCACATCCCAGCTAGTGTCCAAGCTTGTCCCTGACCCCAGCAAGCGCTAGGTAACGAAGCGTGCGAAAGCAGAGGGGTAAAGCCCAAGGCAAAC
>JBGQLF010000369.1:0-8259 GCA_041499985.1 Gemmataceae bacterium | reverse complement strand
GCTACGATTCGGCAAGAGGTCCCTTGATCTTGCACTAGTTACCCCCACGCCGTTGCGGGAACTCGAACTTGACTTCAAACGGCTCGCCGGTCAGATCCCGCCAAGCCTTTTTCTGGCCCGCGGTCAAGAGAGAAGAGACCCTGTCCATCGCGTCCTTGCGCAGGGCCCTCATCTTGTTGCCCACGTCCTGGGTGTTGCCGCCGCCCCGGGCATTCTGAAACAACTCGCGCGTTTCCTTGCTCGCGTCGTCGGCGAGGGTCTTGATCTTATCTTTCTGATCGTCGCTGAGCTTGAGCGTCTTTTGGATCTCGGGGTCGATAAACGCCTGGAAGCTGCGCTGTTGGAGCTCAATCTGTTTGAAGCGCTTCAGCTGGTCCGGCTTGAGGACGGAGGCCGCCAACTTGTTCGTCTCCTCGGTCATGGCCTTGGTGAGTTCCTGCATCTTTTGAATGCGCTCCTCTTGACCGAGATCGCGCAACTTGGCGAAGATTTCCTTGCGGCCTTCGCCCATCTTTTGCAAGGCCTCGTGGACTTTGTCGATCTGCTCCCGGGTCATCCGCAGCTCGTCTTGCACACTCTTGTTGTCCAGGAACACGCCCCCACCGCCCATGGGAGCGCCGAAGCCACCCTGGAGGCCACGCTGCGCCAGGGCCGGACTCACCCACAACCCCAGGACGCCGGCCACCCAGAGCACCTTGATCACACGACGCATGACCCATTCTCCCCAATCCAGAATCTAGAGATGCAGGCACTCGGACATGCTGAGACTCGTCGTCCGGCCCACTCCCGGTACCACCCGGAACGCTCCCTATGAGAGGACCGTTTGCCAGGTGTGTCAAGGGAAAACGCTGCCAGGTCCTGGTTGCCTCGGCGAACGAGTCTCTCGGACACCAGAGGGGCTTATTACCCAGGTGCTCGCCAGCTGCGAGGGTGCGAAACAGGTAGGGGTCCCTCGGTGGGGCTGCCGGCTCCGTGGTGGCGACGAGATAGCTTAGTGCGAATCATCGCGCGCTTCTTCCCAAGGGTCCTGCGTTCCTGGCTTGAATCGAAAGACGGCCGCGGAGATGGCGATCTGCCTTCTCCCAGTGAAGTGGGGATAGAGAGCCACCACCCGACCGCCCTGCGCCGCGACGCCGATGTAATCGCCGAAGAAGACGTCTCGGTAACAGGGGAACGGTTCCTGGTCGAGTCGATGGTTGACAAAGCTGCGGCCGCCATCGACACTGCGAGCCAGCGTCAGCCCCGTCAGGGTATCTTTGAGATCGCGCCGATCGTAAAAGATGATGTTCACCGAGCCGTCCCGCGGATCGACAGCCATCCAGGCGAACAGTTGCTCTTTGCCGTTGCCTTGCTCGTCATCATTGACGCGGAGCGGCTCGCTCCAGGTCTGGCCGCCGTCGCGCGAAGCGATCAGGAACACATCGGGATCGCCGTGGCGCCGGTCGATCCAGGTAACGTAAACGGAGCCACGATGTCGGCCGCGACTGTGGTCGACGGCGGTCACCGGCAAACCGTTGTGCCGCGATACTCCGGCAGCAGGTATATCCCAGCCGCCCACATTCTTGGCGAGGATGCGGTCGTCGCCGAAAGTCCAGCCGCCATCGGTGGACTTGTCGAACACGATTCCCTCCGGGCCCGCCCAGGCGACGTACACCTCGCCGCGCGGCCCGGTGGCAGGCATGGCCCCCTCGACGGTGTTGCTGTCGTCGACGGCGCCGCCGGGCTTGTCCGAGATGCGCATCACGGGTGCGAAGCTTCGGCCGCCATCGCGCGACCGGGCAAAGTAAATGTGACTCTTGTGCGCCGGATCCTTGCTGCCGTAGACATCAAACCGCGTCCAGCTCACGTAGATGTTGCCGCGATGGGGAGAGTCGTCCGAGCTATCGATCCCCAGCCAGGGTTTGTCTTCGAACGGCTCCACGGTGTTGCGATGATCCACCACCAGCACCGGCTCCCCCCAGGCCAAGCCACCGCGGGATGAGCTCAGGAAGATCCCGTTGGCGGCGCGGAGCGGCTTGCGTACCCGGATTCCATCAAAGGCGATGTAGGTGCGGTGGACCACCCCCTCGAGGCCAAAGGCAATGGCATCATCCCCCTGCGCCCGATGCTCCGGATTCGGCGCCGCTACCGTCTTCCACGTCAGCCCGCCATCCTCGGAGACATAGACATGGTTGGACGAGTGCTCGCCGGCTCGGCCGGCCTGGTTGGAAACGGCCACGACATGATCGGGATTGGTGGGATTGATCGCGACCGCGACCTCGACCGGCCGGCGGGCCTCCGGTGCCGTGACGCGAACGATCTTGTGAGACGACTTTTTCTCTGCTTGCGCCGCCGCTGCCGGCCCCGCAAAGGCCACCGCGACGCGGGCTCGAGTGGGAGAGTCCGAGGGCAGCGGCAACCAGCCGTTCACGAGGAGCATACCGGTGGCCAACACGACGACAATGGCTACGACACGCATGTACGGAGCACCCCTCATGATGGACCCAATGCACGAATCCGGCTCAGGAAGCCGCAGAGTACTTTGATCCGGCCATCCTCATTCTTTCTTCCGGCTTGCGAGGTCATCCTCCTTTGGCCCGTCGGCGCTCAATTGCTTGCGACGGCCGAAACGCCCATAAAGCTCCGTGAGCTCCGCGAGTCGGTCGAGCAGGTCGCTCGTCAGCTGATCAGGCGTGAACCGCCAGGCCCAGTTGCCCGTGGGCCGACCGGGGAGGTTCATCCGCGCCTCGGAACTCAGGCTGAGCACGTCCTGCAACGGAGCCAGCGCGTAGTCGGCAACCGAGGCCCAGGCCAGGCGGATCAAGTCCCAGGCCACGTCGCGGACCCCTGCCGCGAGATACCGATTCAGGAATCCGCTCTCTTTAGGTGTCAGTGCGGCATACCAGCCACAGGTCGTGTCGTTGTCATGGGTGCCGGTGTAGACTAAGGTGTTGTGGTCATAGTTGTGCGGTACGAAGCGCTCCTCGGTCGCGCCCCCGAAGCCGAACTGCAAGATGCGCATCCCCGGAAGCTGGAACTGCTGGCGCAGTGCTTCCACGGGCGGCGTGATGATGCCCAGGTCCTCCGCAATCACCGGCAGCCGGCCCAGGGCGCTCTGCAACGCTTCGAAGAGTTCGGCCCCCGGCCCGGGGATCCACTCACCATGTTCCGCCGTGGGCATTCCCGCCGGGATGCGCCAGTAAGCTTCGAGGCCGCGGAAATGATCGATCCGCACCAGGTCCACTTGCTCCAGCGAGGCGCGCAGGCGCGCCGCCCACCAGGCATAGCCGCTCTGCTTGAGGGCGTCCCAGTCATACAGCGGATTGCCCCACAGCTGCCCGGTCAGCGAAAAGTAATCCGGTGGCACACCGGCCACCGCGGTGGGCTGGCGCCGCTCGTCGAGCTGGAACAGCTCCGGGTTTGCCCAGACATCGGCGGAATCGCTGGAGACGAAGATCGGCAGATCGCCGATCAGCCGAATGCTCTGCTGGTGGGCGTAGTGCTTCAGCTCTTGCCACTGGCGAAAGAACAAGAATTGGCTGAACTGATGCAGCCCCATGCCGCTCTGTAGTTGCCGGCGTGCCTGAGCCAGGGCCGCCGGCTGCCGCAGGATCAACTCGGCGGGCCACTGTAGCCAACTGACGCCGCCGTGTGCGTCCTTCAGTGCCATGAACAGCGCGAAGTCCTCGAGCCAGTCGGCCTGCCGGACGCAGAACTCGTCGAAGAGCGTACGCAAGGAGGAGGCAGCGCCAGCCTGGAATTGCTCCCAGGCCTGCTGCACGAGGCTCTTCTTGAAGGCAATCACGGCCCCGTAATCGACGCGCTCCGCGGGGAAACAGACTCCCTTCAAATCTGCCTGGCGCAACAGGCCGTCTCGCAGGAGCATTTCCGGACTGATCAAATACGGATTGCCGGCGAAGGCCGAAAAGCACTGGTACGGCGAGTCTCCGTAGCCGGTGGGTCCCAGCGGCAAAACCTGCCACCAGGTCTGGCGGGCCCGCACGAGGTTGTCCACCCAGGTAGACGCCGCCGGTCCCAGATCGCCGATGCCGTACGGGCCTGGCAGCGAAGTGGGATGAAGCAGGAGGCCTGCGGTTCGGGTTTGTTGGCGTTGTGGCGTTGTCGTTGGCACAGATTGCACCTGTCCTTCCAGTAAGCGCTGCCAGGGGAGAGCCTGGGCCGACGCTCCGGAGCGCGCGCCGGCTGCGATCGAGCGAGCATCTTGGACGAAAAGTTCCCTGGACAGGATAACTCCCATCCGCGTCACTAGCTATTCCAGTTCCTGAGGAATCGATCCCCTCTCATCCGTGGCTTGTATGACTGGTAAAGTTGTTGGATAATACACTCTCATGCAGGAATCGTTCCTGCGTGCACATGTGATTGAGAGAGCTCCGATGCGGAACGTAGCCGTACGCAGAGTGAAGGATTTGGACGAACGGGCCAAACGATGGATGGCCAGCCTGTTCGGCCGCGAGCTTCAGGAAGAGGAAGAGATCACGATCGCTGTCTTCCCTCCTCACCCTGCTCCGCCCGCCTCGGTGCGGCAGGAAGCAGCCGCGCACCTAGACCGCATGCTGGATAAGGCAGCGGAAAACATGCGGGACCTCCCGGCTCAAGAATTTGAGGCAGCGGTCGAGGAGGCCATGCGGCAGGTTCGGCGATGGCAATCGTAATCCGAGCAGTCCTGGATACCAACATTCTGGCGCGTGCAGCCAAACCCGGGACTGGTCCTGCCCGGGAGGTTCTCACTCGGGTTCGCTCGCAACCTCATTGCCTCATCGTCTCTCCATTTCTCTTAAACGAATTGCAACGCGTTCTCAACTACCCTCGGGTTCGCGCCCTGCACGGCCTGAGCCAGGAAGAGATTCAAGAATTCCTCGAAGAACTTTCGCGGATTGCCGAAGTGGTGCAACCCGCGCTGGGGGAGCCTGCCGCAGTGATTACCGCCGATCCAGACGATAACCCGATTCTACAGACTGCCGTGCTCGGTCGGGCAAACATCCTTTGTACCTTGGATCGCCACTTTCAACATCCAGATGTGCAAACGTACTGCGCGACCCAAGGCATTCGCATTGTGACGGACGTAGAGCTACTCCACTTGCTCCGAGAAACGGCAAAGAGTCTCTCCCAAGAACTTCCCCCGCCGTAGTTTCTAGTGCCCTGCCGGGTTTCACACTTCGGCTCTCAGGATCTGCTTGGCTCAGGTAGCTGTCTCGACTTGCTCTCGGGCTGGCGTAAGAGGGCCACTGATCAAACAGGTCACGCTGGATGTACAGAACGGGGAGCAGGCAGGGTTGGTTCTCCGAGCGGGCGCAGCTGGTCGATGGCGCCATCGGAGGCGAGCGTTTCGTAAGTTCGTGCGTTGATTGATGGCGATTTTTTTTCTAGCCCGCTGCGCCCGCGAGGATTGGCGCCATCCCGCTCGAGCGCTTCGGGTTACTGGGGCATCGAGCTGCGCCTCCGCCTGCGCGAAGGGCTGAAGAGTTTAACTCCGTGTTATATAATGGTATTGATGCATGAATAGGTATCGTTCGCCCCCGCGAATGCCGTTACCGTTGTTGGAGCCGCTTTCGGTCGGGCCCAAGGAAGCGGTTCTGCTTCCGGTGGTCGAAATCCTTTAGGCCGTGGTCTGCCGCTTTCCCGGGGGGCAGCTGTCCGCGGTGGTCCCGGTCGCTCTTAGTTCGAGGCTATTATGAAGTTGACGCGTGCCAGTATTTACGCCATTCATGCGGTAGCGTTTATGGCGGCCCAGAAACAAAATCTGTCGGTGCCTTCCCATCAGATCGCCAAGGCACGGGGGATTCCGGAGCGCTTCCTGCTCAAAGTCCTCAAGCCGTTGGTCTCCGCGCGGGTGCTGGTGTCGATGAAAGGTCCCAACGGGGGTTATCGCCTCGCTCGAGCCGCGACGCAAATCACCATGTTGGAGATCATCGAGGCCGTGGATGGGCCTCTGCGCGGGCAGGTGTCGTTCATGGCGGGCAAAGGTGAGGAGCGTCTGGATCGTCGCCTGGAGACGATCTGCACTCAGATTGTGGATCAAATGCGCAAGCAGCTGCAAAAGGTCCACATCCCCGATTTGACGAGCAAGGCGAACAAGTAAGGGAGCAGCCGGCGAATGCAGATTTAAGATTGCAGATTGCAGATTGAAAAGCAAATCTGCCGTCCAATCTGCCATCTGCAATCAACTCGGCTCGGTGGTCGGCGTGCGGCGCTCCGCCGTCAAGGAATGCGGCCCCGCGGCTGGGCTCGGGGCATCGGCCCGAAGGATTTCGGACCCGGTCCGCGCAGACGCCGTCCCATCCGGTACTTCGCCCGCGCGCGGCAAGCTGAAGCAAGCGATCGTTCCCTCTCCCGGGATGCTGCGCAACTCGAGCCGGCCACCATGCAGGGCGAGTAAGTGCTGGCTAACCGTCAAGCCGAGCCCGGTCGCCTCCAGCGTGGCCCGGCGTCCGTCGCGCGCAAACGGACCTTTGGTGGAATAAAACGGTGCCAGGACCGCCGTCCAGTCGGTTGTGGGCAGACCTTCGCCCGTATCCTGGATTTCGCAACCGACCAGCCCCGCGGTCGCGAAGACGCGTATGTCGATGCGTTGTCGCGGCCGATCGAGCAGGGCGTGCTCGGCATTGGTCAACAGATGCCGCAGAACAATCTTGAGCATGCGTGGGTTGACCCGGACCAGGGCCTCGGCCGCGCGCAGCTCCACGCTGAGCTCGTAAGACCGCGGCGGGGTGTCCGCGGCGTACTCGACCAGGAATTCGCGTACCAGACTGGCCAAGGGCATCTGCTGAAGTTCGACCGGAGTCGCGGCTGCCAGATCCTGCAAAGCAGCGATCAACGGACTGGCGCGCAGGCAATTCTCCCGGATCTGGTTAAACCACGCGGCGAGCTCCACGGGCAAATCGCTCCGATCCAGCGCCATTTCCGCCAGACCGATAGGCACCGCAAGGTAATGGTTGAGCAGATGACTCAGGCCCCGGGAGTATTGCTGCTGCAAACGCTGGGCGGCCAGCTCCGCGCCGGGGAATAACTCGGGTTCGCAGACCAGAATCAACCAGGTGTCGGCAGTGCGCTCCGCGGACGCCGGCGCGCGCAGCTCCGGCGAGCTCGCGCTGGGGACCAGGCCGTGGTCTGAGGGGAAGCCGCCGGGCGCGACCGGCATGAAGGTACACAACAGAGATCGGCTACCGGCGCAGCTGAGGACTTCGAGTACCGCCTGGGTGCCACGCGGCGTCGGTTGATGGAACTGATCCGCCACAAAGTCCCGATCGCGCTGGCGCGGGAAGAGCCAATCGAGGACCAATTCGCCCGCCACGCCACTCAAATCACGCCCGGTCAGTCCAGTCAGGCGCTCCCAGCGTTCGTCCCAGAAGTCGACCGGCTGGCCGGGGCGATAAAGCATCGCCAGGCAGCTGGCCACGGGACGACTCCACGTCCCGGCCAGCTGCGCGCCGTTCTCCTCCGCTGGCCACAGCGCCCCCCAATCCTCCGCCAGGGCAAACAGAAATCCGGGCCCCTCCGGCAAGGCCACCACGAGCCAGTGAGCCACCAGGTCCTGCGTGCTGCCCGCGCGATCCCCGCGCTGGAGACGCAGATAGCCGCGCTGGCCCTGCTCCGGCCGGCGCGGATTGCGAATCAGTTGCTCCAGCGCGGCCGCGGACGCCGTCGCAAAGATGCTCCGCAGCGGTTGGCCCAGAAGTGCCGGGCCGGGCTGAATCTGTTGTGCAAAGACCGCGTTGACCCAGAGGACCTGTCCGTGCCGATCGGTCAACGCAACCGCAAAGGGCAGATCTTCCGCCAGGCCCTGAAAGGAAACAGCATTTCCCATCGCTTCGCTCGTCGTGTCGCCGAACCAGTGGAGTCCCTGCCTGGAGGCCGGCAGTCGGCGCAGGAGGGCTAGCGTGACGGGTTGGCCATCAATTTCTTCGTGCCCGATTTCCACCTGGCACCAAAAAACGGTATTATTCCGGTGGCGGAAGGGGAGACAGCCCACGCGCGTGGGTACCGCGGGGGGCTCCTGGCTAGCATGTCCTTGGTGCGGGATCAGAGACAAGGGGTCGGGTACAACGGCCCCGGAGCTGGTCGCGAAATCGCGATGGCTGACCCAAAAGGGAAACGGAGCAGGGTGGTTGGCCAATTCTTCCGCCTCGAAGCCGGTCCATCGGGCCCAGGTGGCATTGGCGAACAGCAGACGGCCGGTCTGATCGACGACCAAAACGCCCTCGTGGATCCGGTCGAGGGCCCGCTGCAACAGCGGAATGGAAACGCTGGCCCCAGCTGAGG
>JBGQLF010000368.1:0-8302 GCA_041499985.1 Gemmataceae bacterium | reverse complement strand
GCGGCGTGGGTGGCGCGGGCCCAACTGCACATGCAGACCGGAAATGTCGCCGGCTATCGCCGGCTGTGTGCCGAGTTGCTCCACCAGTTCCGCACGGACGATCATCCCGCCGTCATCGAGCGGATCCTCTGGACCTGCGCTCTACTCCCGGACGGGCTGGCCGACTGGACGCCACTCGTGCAGTGGGCGGAAAAGGTGCTGGCGACCACGCCCCTGGACCAGCGCCGCCTTCCCCTCGTGCTCCTGGGCATCGCGCTGTACCGCGCCGGCCGATTCGACGAAGCTGTACAACGCCTCCACGAAAGTACCAAGGCGAAGGGGGATCTTACGCGTGCTCTTCCCGACACGCCGGACCTGTTCCTGGCCATGGCCTACCAGCGTCTCGGCCAGACGGCCCCAGCGCGCCAAGGGCTGGACCAGGCGGTGGAAGGCATCGACCGGACGTTGGCACTCCGGGCGAAAGAGGCGAGCCAATCCACCTGGTCAGACGAGCTGCTGCTCCGCGTGCTGCGCGACGAAGCGGTGAACCTGATTCGAGGGAAGTAAGAAGCGACCGCGAAAGCAAGAAAGCGCGAACAAGACGCAAAGAAGCCGAACGGACAGTCCCAGGAATTGCTTCCTCAGCGGAGGACGGTCTCATGTCCGATGCCAGTTCCGAGCGTAATCCAGTGGACAGACTGGTCGAGGATTTTGCCGAGCGCCACCGCCGCGGTGAACATCCCTCGCTGACCGAATACACCGACAACTATCCGCAGCGGGCCGACGCGATCCGCGGCTTTGTTCCTCGCTCGGATCACACAGGCGTGCGTCCAGCCGCAGCCAGGCGTCGCCACCGGGCAGGCGGAGTGCGATCACGGCTCTGCGGGCGGCGGCGCGGCCACGATGACTGGGGGTTCACACTGTCGGGCCAGCCACTGGCGGATGAATTCTTCACCGATGATCTCGATGACCCGTTTCACGCCGATCATCTCGATGACCCGTTTCTTGCCGATCAACTCGAGCAGGGCCTCGTAATCCAGACCGATCTGTTCAGGGGTCAATTGATCGATGCGCAACATCTCCAACGGCCTCCGCGTCAAGATAGAGTGCGTTCCACCGCAACGAGGCGACACCACCTGGCCGGCGTCGCGCGGTTACGGCTCAGCAGACGGCGGCGCGACCTCTGTGGATGGGGGTTGGCCGCGCCGGGCCAGCAGCTGCCGGAGCCGTTCTTCGCCGATCACGTTGATAAACTCCTCTTCGCCGATCAGGTTGATGGCTCGTTCCTTGCCAATCAACGCGAGCAAGGCCGGGTAATCCAGGCCGATCTGTTCGGGAGTCAATTGACGCATTTGCAACACCTCCAACAGCTTTCGCGGGTGCAACCGCTCCACCAAGTCCAGCTCACGCGGATGAGTCTGATAGTGGTCGAGCACATACTCGACCATGCGCTGTTCCTGTGCCCCTCGCGCCACCAGGTGCAGCGGCAACGTGTCCTCTGTGAACGGCACCTCCTGCAAGTCCACCAGGTAGGTCGGGAAACCATCGACGCTGCCGCCGATCACCCCCGGACCCGCCTCGAACTGCTGCACCAACTCGGCCGCGCCTCGCTGCGAGACATCGCGCGCAAACTGCGAGGCGGCCAGCCACAACGTCACGCTCTGCCGCGTCCGCAGCTCGGCACGCTGGAGGTAGAGCAGGGCATAGGTCTCCAGCTGCTGCAAAGCGGCCTGGTCGGCGCTCTCGTCGGGACTCTTGTATTCTACCAGGGTGCGCTCGCCCAGCAACGCGAAGGGATAGGGGAGTTCGTGCCGAGGATCCCGCCGGATCAGCAGCAGATCGGCCTCCAGGGGCAGATCGCCCAGGGCGACCGTCTCGTAGATGAGGAGGCGATCGGCGTAGCGGTGCCGCAGCAGATCAGCCAAGAAGGGATGCCAGTACAACGCCATGGCTGCCCATGCTAACGAGGTCGCCGGCCGGGGACAAGCGTAGCTGCGGAGATCACCTCCCTGCTGGGGGGGGAAGAAATGGAGCCAATACTCTCAGGGGTTCTGTTATGACCGCGTCCAGTTCCGAGCGCAATCCCGTGGACAAACTCGCCGAGGAGTTCGCCGCACGACATCGCCGTGGCGAGCATCCCTCGTTGACCGAGTACACCGACAAGTACCCCCAATGGGCCGACGAGATTCGCGAGCTGTTCCCCGCGCTGGTCCTCATGGAGCAGTTCAAACCGCGCTCCGGCGATGCCACGGGAGCGGATGTAGGTCTGGCGCCGGCAGAGGATCTAACGCTGGAGCGCCTGGGCGATTACCGCATCTTGCGCGAGATCGGCCGCGGCGGCATGGGCATCGTCTACGAGGCCGAGCAAGTCTCCCTCGGCCGCCATGTGGCGCTGAAGGTCCTGCCGGCGCAGCATCTGCTCGATCCGCGTCAGCTGGGGCGCTTTCAGCGCGAGGCCAAGGCGGCGGCTCGGCTGCATCACACCAATATCGTGCCGGTCTATGGCGTGGGCGAAGCGAATGGCCTGCACTATTACGTCATGCAGTTCATCCAGGGCCAGGGTCTCGACCAGGTCTTGGGTGAACTACGCCGCCTGCGCCAGACCCGCTCGGGCTCTCCCGCGAAGACCGAAGAGCACGTACTTCCACCCGAACGCGGGCACGCCCAGGAGGTTTCCGCGGTGGCCGAGGCGCTGTTGACCGGTCAGTTCGCCAGCCCCCAAGGTGCAGCCGCCGTGGAGGAAGCTGGAGCCGTCCTGGAGCTGTCGACGGTTCGTCCCACGGAAGAGGTGGCCGGCTCGTCCTCCCTCCACTTGCCGGGCCAGCCCGAGAGCCGAACCCTGTCGGAGTCCGGCCGGCCGTATTGGCAGAGTGTGGCCCGGGTCGGCATCCAGGTGGCCGAGGCCCTTGCCTATGCCCACAACCAGGGGACGTTGCACCGCGACATCAAGCCGTCCAACCTGCTGGTGGATACCCAGGGGACGGTCTGGATCACCGACTTCGGTCTCGCCAAGGCAACCACCGATCAAGACAACCTGACGCACACCGGCGATATCGTCGGCACGCTGCGTTACATGGCGCCGGAGCGCTTCGAGGGTCAGGCCGATGCCCGCAGCGATCTCTATGCCCTGGGGCTGACACTGTACGAACTGCTGACCCTGCGGCCAGCGTTTGATGAGGCCGAGCGGCACAAGCTGGCCTCGCAGGTGATGCACACGGAGCCGCCTCGGCCGCGCAAGCTCAATCCGCTGGTGCCGCGGGATCTGGAAACGGTCGTGCTCAAGACCCTCGCTCGCGACCCGGCCCACCGCTACCAGACGGCGAGCGAGCTGGCCGAGGACCTCAAGCGCTTCGTGGACGACCGGCCGATCCGGGCCCGGCGCGTGAGTGCCCGCGAGCGGTTCTGGCGCTGGTGCCGGCGCAATCCGGCGCTGGCCTGGCTGACCGGGGCGGTGGCGGCCTTGCTGCTGACCGTGGCGGTCACCTCCACGGGGCTGGCCATCCGCATCGCCGCCGCCCGCAACGACGCCGTGCGGGCCCAGCACCAGGCGGAGGCCAACGCCGAGGAGAACCGCGAGCTGATCGGCCGGCAATACGTCAGCAACGGCCTCCGCCTCATGGACCAGGGGGACCTGTCGGGGGCGCTGCTGTGGTTTGCCGAAGCCCTCCAGCAGGACGCGAACGACCCCGAGCGGGCGGAGCTGCACCGCCTCCGCCTGGGCACGCTCTTGCGCGAGTGCCCCCGGCCGGCCCACGTCTGGTTCCACGAGGCGAAAGTGAACGACGCGGCCTACAGTCCCGACGGTCGCTGGCTGGTCACGGCGTGCGACGACCAGACGGCCCGGGTGTGGGACGCCGCCACGGGCGCGCCGGTTGCCGCCCTGGCGCACGACCGGCCCGTGCAGCAGGTCCAGTTCAGCAGCGACGGCCGCCGCCTGCTCACCGTGAGCGGCCAGTCGCCGAGCAGTGTGAGCTTCGGGCAAAACCTGCAAGGGGAAGCCCGGGTGTGGGATCCGGGCACCGGCAAGGCGCTGACGCCGCCGCTGAAGCACACGCCGCTCTTCTATTCCCCTGGGGCGGAGGGATCCTCGCTCAGCTCCGGACCGTTCAGCGCCGACGGCAGCCGGCTGTGGACCTTCAGCGACGCCCAAACCGTGCAGGTTTGGCAGACGGAGACGGGCCAACCGGCCGGCCCGGCGCTGAAGCACGAGCTGAACGTCACCGGGGCGTTTTTCAGCCCCGATGGCCGCCAGGTCTTCACGCTCAGCTCGGAGACACGCCCAGGCCAGAACCCTTTCAGCGCGGATATCCGGGGTGAAGCGCGCATGTGGGACGTGGCCACGGGACGGCCGAGCACGGCGCCCCAGGAACTCAGGGAGGTGGCTTGGGGCATGGATGCGAGTCCCGACGGCCGCCGCGTGGTGACCTGCAACAGCGGCAGCATGCGGGTCTGGGAGGTGGCGACGGGTCGGCCGAGCTGGTGGTATGCCCGGAGCAACCAGTTTGTCGGCGTGGCCAAATTCAGCCCCGACAGCCGTTCGGTCGTCTTGAGCACCACCGACCAGGACAGCGGCAGGGCAACGTGGCGGGTTGCGGATGCCGGGACGGGCCAGCTCGTCAGCCAGCTGCCCGAATCCACTAACCAGGCGATTGGGGATGCGGCCTTCAGTCCGGATGGTCGCCGGGTGCTACTGCCCGGACCGGACAATACGGCGCGGGTGTGGGAGGCTGCCAGTGGTCTGCCGGTGGCGCCGCCGCTTCGGCACGAAGCCGCAGTGCTCCAGCTCAAGTTCAGCCCGGACGGTCGGCGTGTGCTCAGCGTCAGCGCCGACAACGCCGCTCGGGTGTGGGAGGCGTCCACCGGCTTGCCCATGACCCCGCTGCTCAAGCACGACGGCGCGGTCAGCCAGGCGCGGTTCAGCCCGGACGGCCTCCAGATCCTCACCCTCAGCCGCCCCACGGCGCGGATCTGGCCGGTGGCGCCCGGCTCGCTCTAATCCCTGCTCCTGAAACCGCAAGGACCGGTGACCACGACCGCCCGGTTCAGCCCGGACGGCCGCCACGTCCTCACCTTCAGCGGGGAGGGCGCGGAGGCCGGGAAGGCCAACGTGATCGCCCTCTGGGAGGCCACGACGGGCCGGCCGGTTCCCCTGACTCTCCCGGCAGCACCAGAAGCCAATGGGTATCAGGCCGGGTTCAGCAAGGACGGCCGCCGGCTGCTGACCTACAGCTTCTCCTACGGCGGGCCGGCCGCCGCACCACCGACCGTGTCCGAGGTGTGGGTGTGGGAAACCGCGACCGGCCAGCAGGTCAGCAAGATCCGGTGCGAAGGCGACTGCAACCTGGCGGTGTTCAGCCCGGACGGCCTCCGCGTGCTCACCGGTCACGGCAACGGCACCGCCCGCATCTGGGACGCGGCGACCGGCGCCGCGTGTACGCCGACCCTCAAGCACGCCGAGAAAGGCTCCGTCCAGGTCGGCTTCAGCCCCGACGGGCGCCGCGCGCTGACCTTCAACGGCGTTGGCGGATGGCCCGACGCGGACGCAGTGGCCGCGGAGGTGCGCCTCTGGGATGCGGCCAGCGGCCAGCCGATCGGGCCGGCTTTCAAGCCCGCGGGGAACGTGCTGCCGTCGGCATTCACCGACGAAGGGATGTTGCTGAATGTGGTGTTCAGCCCCGACGGCCGCCGCGTGCTGACGGCCCTGGGGGGCGGCACCGCTCAGGTGTGGGAGGCGGAGACGGGCCGGCCTGTTACCCCGCCCCTGAAGACCACCGGCACAACCGGTATTGGGTCCAGCCCGGTTTCGTTCAGCCCGGACGGCCGCCGCGTGGTCACGGCCGGCGGGGAGTTCCGGAGAAGTGGTCAGGCGCGGGTGTGGGATACCGAAACGGGCCAGGCCGTCACGCCGGCCCTGCACCATGAGGACCAGGTGGCCCACGTGGAGTTCAGCCCCGACGGCCGCCACGTGCTGACGGCCAGCATGGACGGCACCGCGCGGGTGTGGGACGCGGCTACCGGCGAGCCCCGCACCCCACCCCTAAAACACGCGGGCGCGGTCTGGCGAGCCTCGTTCAGCTCCGACGGCCGGCGCGTCTATACCATCGGGAAACGCGGCGGTTGGCCTTTCGATAACTCGCCCGAACACGAAGCGCGGGTGTGGGATGCCGCGACGGGTCAACTGCTGACCCCGCCGCTGCGCAGCGACCAGGCGGTCGCTTACTGGGGGGCATCCGAGGAAGGGCCCAGCTGGTTCAGTCCCGAGGGCCGCCGCGTGCTCCTGGTCCGTGCCGATGGGACCGTGGAGGTCTACGACCTGGCGGGCGACCCTCGTCCCGTGGACGAGCTGCTGGCGCAGACCCAGGTGCTCAGCGGCCGTCGGGTCAACGCCGCCGGCAGCGTCATGCCGCTCGAAGCCGACCGCTTCCGGTCGGGCTGGCAGAGCCTGCGCGCGCGGTCGCCCGTGGAGCTGGCCCGCCCCGACCCGGATGTCCACGCCTGGCACCGCCAGGAGGCCGAGGCGTGTATGGCGCGCCGGGAACCTTTCAGCCTTTCGGCCGAGCCCAAAGACGTGTCCGCGGCCGTGCGGCATCTGGACCGCCTGCTCCAGGCCGACCCGGCGGGGGTGCGTGCCCGGACCCTCCGCGGCCGAGCGCATGCGGCGCTGGGCCGGTGGGGCGAGGCCGTGGCCGATTACAGCCAGGCGATCGCCCCCGGCACCGACGAGGCCCCGTGGTACGACCGGGGGGTGGCTCACGTCCAGCTGGGGAAATGGGACCAGGCGGCCGACGACTTCGCCCGCGCTACCCAGGTCGCCAACGCCCCGCCGCACGCGTGGTCGGCCCTCGCCCTGGTCCGCCTGCACCTCCGCGACGCGCCGGGCTATCGCGGCGCCTGTGGCGGTTTCTTCGAACGCCACGGCAAGAGCTCGCTCTGGTTGTTCCGTGGGCTGTCGGTGGCCCGGACGTGTACGGTCGGCCCCGACGCCCTGAAGGATTTCCAGCCGTTGGTCCAATTGGTGGAGAAGCCCTCTCAGGGGTGGTATGCCTTCCCCGCCTCGGGCACGACGGTCAAGGCCGCCGTGTATTACCGCGCTGGCCGGCATCCGGAGGCAGTGCGCCTGCTGACGGAAACCGTCACCGGCAAGGTTGCGGTCGCGGCCCAGGATTACTTCTTCCTGGCCCTGGCGCAGCATCAGCTGGGTCACCCGAACGAGGCGCGGCAGGCCCTGGCCCGGGGCGTTGAGCGCTTCCAGCAGTTGCACCAGGAACGGAGCAAGGACAGCCCGGCGGCCGTGCTGCGCTCCTGGCAAGAGCAGCTGGAGGAGCAGCTGTTGCGTCGCGAGGCGGAGCAGCTGCTCCAGGGCAAGGCGGTGGAACCCAAGGATTGAGGCGGCCCAAGACCACCGCACGGCAAGGATCAGAACAAGGACCTCTTACCGGAGAGATCTGTGATGCCCGACTCTACCTCCGAGCGTAATCCCGTGAAACGGCTGGCGGAGGAGTTCGCCGCACGGCATCGCCGCGGTAAGCATCCCTCCCTGACCGCGTACACCGACAAATACCCGCAGCGGGCCGACGCGATCCGCAGCTTTGTTCCCCGCCCGAGTCACCAAGGCGTGTGGCCGGCTGCCGCCAGGCGACGTCACCGGGCCGGCCGAGTGCGTTCACGGCTCTGCGGATGGCGGCGCGGCCACGATGACTGGCGGTGGGCACTGTCGGGCCAGCCACTGCTGGGCCCGTTTTTCACCGATCCGCTCGAGGAGCCGTTCCTTGACGATCCAGTCGAGGATCTTTTCCTCGCCGATCTGCTCGAAGATCCATCCCTTGCCTACCAGATCCAGGAGCCGTTTCTTGGGGATGAACTCGAGAAAGGCCTCGTAATCCAGGCCGATCTGTTCCGGGGTCAATTGACCGATGCGCAACATGTCCAACAGCCTCCGCATCAAGATGGAGTGGGTTCCGCCGCCCAGCGACGTCACTGGGCGGGCGTCGTGCGGTTATGGCTCTGCAGACGGCGGCACGGCTCCAGAGGACGGGGGTTGGCCGCGCTGAGCCAACCACTGCCGGACCTGTTCTTCACCGATCAGGTCCAGAGCCTTTTTTGGGCCCATCAGCTTCAGGGCCCGTTCGTCGCCGATCAATTCGAGCAAGGCCTGATAATCCAGGCCGATCTGTTCGGGAGTCAGCTGACGCATCTGCAACACCTCCAACAGCATCCGTGGGTGCAGTCGTTCCAACAGGTTCAGCTCATGTGGGTAATCCTGGTAGTGATCGAGCAGGTACTCGACCATGCGCTGTTCCTGTGCCCCTCGCGCCACCAGGTG
>JBGQLF010000367.1:0-8323 GCA_041499985.1 Gemmataceae bacterium | reverse complement strand
GCCGCAACCCCGCCAGAGCGGGGTGATCAGACTCGCACATACTGCCCAGCCTCGGCATTTCGGCCAGGCGCCCGCAAGTCTGATCGGCTGCCACCAGAAAGCGGTTGGCAGTGCGGACGCTACCCCGGCCGATGAGGATGAACAGCTTGAACAAATCACGTTCGGCCGCGGGCGCTTTTACGACTCTGGCCACGTTGTTCCTTCTCCTTGGCCAACTGCTCCAGGGCTTCGCGGCGGATGTTTTCCCAATCCTCCCGCGTCATGGGTGTAGCCGGGCCACTCTCCTCCGCTTCCCGCACCAGAGCCAACAGTTTCTCCTCAGCCTTGCGTTTCCGCTCGGCACGAATCAGCGCCTCCAGGCAGGCGCTGACGGAGCGGTAGGCGCCCTCCGCTACCTGCGCCTCCAGGAACTCCCGCTGAGCCTTGGAGAGGGAAATCGTCACTTGTTCCATGGCATTTCCTCCTGTGGGCTTCAGGCTAGCGTGCTGGGTACGGCCTGTCAATCAGACTGCCTTTGCCCTCCTGGGCTATCCAGCTGGGGACCGTTCCTCTGCTGCGCCTGCCCCGCATTCACACTAGATTAACTTGCGCATCGCCAAACACGTGCGCAGTGACCGTTCCCTCCGGCCAATCGAGCAGCAGCAGGCGTTTGAAGTGATAGTCGCCCCCGATGTTATAGCCGCGAATGTTTCGCAGCGTGTTTTCCCGCGCTCGGTGGGTGTGACCGCAGAACGCGAACGGGATGCGGTCCGCATGGCGGTTCAAGATCGCCTCCAGCGCTTGGTTGCCGGAGAACGCCTCCCAGAGCAAACTGTCCAGGCTGCGCATCGGTTCCGTGCGCGGAAAGTTCAGGCCCGCAAACGGCGGATGATGTGTCACAACGATCACCTGTTTGGCTCGAACGAACGCCTCCTGCAAATGGCGCTCTAGTTTAGCCACAACCTCGGCCGTGAACCGCACATCATCGAGCAGCCAGCGCACAAACCGGGCGTCGTTGTGTCGGCCACGGTTGAAACGCTTGCTCTGGAGACGTTCCTCCCAATCGGGCGTTTGCTGCCGCAGCGCGTCCAGCGCCCAGGAGTAGTCGTACCAGTTGATGGAGCCCACAAGCGCCAGCTCGGCCTCGGCCAAAAAGAGCGGTCCGCTATCCAGATAGTGGAAGCCGAAGGCCTGGCATAGCGCGGGCAAGCGCTGTTGATAGACTTGGAGCGAATCTCCCCTGGGATCGGTTTCCTGCACCCAGATATCATGATTGCCGGGCACAAGCGCCTTGCGGCACGCCAAGTTGGTGAATAGGTTCAAGCAGGCGGCGAAATCGTCGGCCGCGCCCACATCCCCGGCCAGGATGAGCACATCCGGCGGCTGGGCGCGCACAAAGTCTACCAGCAGCCGGGTCGCCACGTCGCCCTCGGGGCGCACGCCCCAGTGCAGATCGGCAGTGAACGCCAGCCGCAGCTTCGCGGTCATGAGGTGCTTCCCGGCAAGTCTGGCTTGGCAAAGGGCGATGCTGAGCAAGTATAGCGCGCCGTCCGTTTTGTCACAATTGCGGCACGCCGCGGACGAACTACGATGGGAACCTCGGGACCTGGCCACCGGGTTCATTTTTCGCGAAACCCTGATGCGCACGATCGGGTATTATTGAACACGGAAGAGGCAGCCGGTTTCGGTTTGGATTCCTTCAAGGAGAAGCTTGCCATGCGCCTGTTCCGGCACGCCTATTGTTGGCTTCCCGCCCTCGTCGTCTTCACCGCCATCGCTCCGGTCCGGGCCGACACGCCGCTCGATCCACTGCGCCTGGTCCCTGAACAGGCCGATTTCGTCGTCAAGGTCGAGCGGCCACGTCAACTCGTCGAAGTGGTCACGAACCTGGACCTCTTCAAGCAAGTCCAAACGCTGGAAGCAGTTCGCGAGTTGTACGATTCGACCAACGTGCGCCGCCTGCTGCAACTGCTGACTTATTTCGAGAAGGAACTCGGCGTCGAACGGTTCGAGCTGCTCGATCGTCTGGCCGGTCAGGGTGCCGTCTTGGCCGTCCACTCGGAACGCCCCAGAGCCGGGTTGGACCAAAAGCAGTCCCCGGCGCTCCTCGTCCTTCAGGGCAAGGACGAAGCACTGGCGCGCCAGTTCTTCAAACTGGTGCTAGCGATCGTCGAGCAAGAGCTAGCGCGGCAGGAAGCCAGAGACCGGCCCGTAAAAGGTCGTTACCGCGACCTCGACACGGTCCGTATCGGCATGGAATTCCACGCTGCTGTGGCCGGCTCGGCTCTGCTGATCAGCAATGTCGAGAACGGCTTGCACAGCGCCCTCGACCGCCACCTGGAAGTCGGCCACAAGAGCTTGGCCGATTTCGCTTCGGTGGCCGACGCTCGCAAACTACTTCCGTCCGATGCGCTCGCGTGGACGTGGCTGAATCTCGAAACGGTCCGCAAAGCGCCCGGGGCCAAAGACGTTTTCACGCTGCCACGCAACGAGCCGGCTTTGACCGTGCTCTTCGGTGGCTTGCTCGATGTAGCGGGACGGTCGCCGTTTCTGTGTGCCGGACTCACGCACGAACGAAACGGCTTTCGCGTTTCGGTCCGGATGCCGCGTGGCCGAGACGGCATGGCCGAGGCGCTAGCCGCGCATCTCCCGCCCGGCGGCCAGCCTGGCTCATTGCCGCTGCTCGAGCCCAAGGGAGTCCTCTATAGCTCCAGCTTTTTCCTGGATGTGTCCCAATTCTGGGAGCAGCGGGCCAAACTCTTTAACGAAAAACAGCTCAAGAGTCTGGAAGAGTTCAACAAGAACTCGGGTGTCTTCCTGGCCGGCACGCAGTTCAGCAAACTGCTCAGCTTGGCCGGCGCCCATCACCGGATCGTCGTCGCCAACCGGGCGAAGTCGGGTTACAAGACGGTGCCGACGCAGCGGATTCCAGCCTTTGCCACGATCGTCGAGATGCGCGAGCCGGATACCTTTGCGCGATCGATGGAGGCGATCTTGCGCGCGGCGGCCTTGCTCAGCAACACGCAGATCAAAGTGAAGCTGGTGGAGGAGAAACACGGGGACCGCACGATCGTCGGTTACCGCTTTCCCGAGGACGCCGTCGTCAAGGGCGACGTCAATCACATCCGCTTCAATTTCAGCCCCTGTTTCGTCCGAATCAACAACTACTTCGTCGCTAGCTCAACGCTGGAGCTGGGCCATGAACTGGTGGATCTGCTGGACAAGGAAGCGAAGGACCCGGGCCAAAGAAGCAGTCCCGCCTCGGCGCGAACCCGGCTGTATGCCTCGGGTGGTGCGGAGGTGTTTCGTGATAATGAAGACCAAGTTTTAGCACAAACCATCCTGAGCCAGGCCCTTGCGCCCGACGCGGCGAAGGAACAGGTTAAGCGATTTATTGACTTGTTCCAGCAACTCGGCCTGGTGCAGCTCGAGGCACGGTACGGCACGAATGATTTTCGCTACGATATCCGGTGGCTGCCGCAAGACAGGGAGACCCGGCGGTGAAAAACGATACACTTGATCGCGGATGGGCCTGGGCGCCCTATCAGCCCAGCGAGCAATCGCCCTGGGACCTGAAAAAGGTCGGCCATTTGTATCGCCGCGCTGCCTTCGGAGCCTCTTGGCCCGAACTGGAGGCTGGGCTCCAGATGGGGCCTGACAAAACGGTCGATGCCCTTCTCCAGGGCGGTCCCAAGCAGGAGGAATTCGACCAGCATACCGCTCCCCTGGCTGAGAGCATCGCCCGAGCCAACAATGGCCAGCAAGCGCGCGCGTGGTGGCTGTATCGCATGATCTACAGCCCACACCCGTTGCGTGAAAAGCTGACCCTGTTCTGGCACAACCACTTCGCGACCAGCAACGCCAAGGTCAACAATGCGCGCTTCATGCTTGGGCAATATGAGCTGATGCGGCGACATGCACTGGGTAACTTCCGCACCCTCTTGCAGGAGATGTCCAAGGACGCCGCCATGATGGTGTGGTTAGACACTAGCCTCAGCAAGAAGGGCATGCCCAACGAGAATTATGCTCGCGAACTGATGGAACTGTTCAGCCTGGGAATCGGCAATTACACCGAACAAGACATCCGTGAGGCGGCGCGGGCGTTCTCCGGCTGGGAGATCCGCGAAGGCCAAGCAGTTTTTACCCCCGCGCAGCACGATGACAGCGTCAAGACGGTCCTCGGTCAGACCGGCAACTGGGCCGGCGACGATATTGTTCGCATTTGCCTGGAACAAAAGGTTGCGTCGCGGTTCATCGTGACCAAGCTGTACCGGTTTCTCATCAGCGAGAGTATGCCCGCCGAACCGGAGTTGTTAGAGCCGCTCGCCGACCGGTTCCGCAAGAGCAATTATGATTTTGGCGATCTGGTGCATACGATACTGCGCTCCAACCTGTTCTTCTCCCCGCTGGTCTATCGCACCAATGTCAAGCCGCCGGTGGACTTCGCTCTCGGCATCATTCGGGCGCTGGAGGGCCGTCTGGGCACTACAGCCCTGGCCGCGACTCTGGAAGAGTTGGGACAAAACCTCTTCTACCCTCCCTCCGTCAAAGGCTGGGACGGCGGCCGGGCCTGGCTCAATGGGCAGACGCTGCTCTTCCGCCAAAACTTGGCCCTGGCGCTGACCTCAACGGAGGACGCTCGCTTTGGCCGGCGCACGGATCCGGCGGCCCTGGCGCGCAAGTATGGCAAGCAAGCGGATAGCGACATCGCGGATTTCTTTCTGCAACTGTTTTTGCAAGGAGACGTGCCTCCTGCCTCGCGTGCGCAGTTACTCCAGTACCAACAGCAGGCCCACAAGCAGAGCCTGCCGGTCTACTGGACCGCAGAAGACGCGGCCGACCAGCGCATTCGGGCTCTTTGCCACCTGGTCCTGACGCTACCGGAGTTTCAATTGAGCTAGGGGATCGGGGATCGGAATGGGAGTACTGAGTACCCATCCTTCCTCACTGACCCCCGACCCTCGACCCCCCGACGAAGGAGAGATCATGATCCCAACCCGACGAGATTTCCTGCAATCGACGCTGGCGGCCGGCAGCCTGGTGAGCTGGGGTTTGACCGTGCCTGCTTTCCTGACGCGCACCGCGGCGGCGGCCCCAACGCCGGAGAAGCCAGGAGCCAAGGATTCGATCTTGGTTGTCGTCCAGTTGACCGGCGGCAACGACGGTCTCAACACAGTCGTTCCCTTTGCCGATGAGGAATACGCGAAGCTACGGCCAACGTTACGCCTCCCCACGGGGCAGATCAAGAAAATCAACGATCAAGTTGGGCTCCATCCTTCGCTGGATGGGCTCGCCGGTCTGTTGCAAGATCAGGCCCTTTGTGTGGTGCAAGGCGTGGGTTATCCGAACCCGAGCCAATCGCACTTCCGCTCGATGGACATCTGGCAGTCCGCCAGCACGGGTGAGAAGCTGGCCGAAGGCTGGCTGGGTAAAGCCTTGAAACAAGTGCCGGCGGTGCAATCGTTCCATCTGGCGGGCACCAACGAGAGTGCGCCACTGGCGCTTTCTGGAGCGCCCGTGCGGGTGCCGTCGGTGACGTCGCTGGAGGATTTCCAGCTGCGGATCGCGGGCACCAGCGGCAGCGACAAAAAGGAGCAGCGTGCCCTGATCGAGGCGGTGGCCCAGCCGCAGCAGGGACAACCAGGTCTGCTCGACTTCGTGCAGCGCACGGCTGTCAATACGTACGCCAGCAGCCGGCGCTTGCAAGAGATCGGCAAGAACTATCAGCCGAAGGCGCCCTATCCCAACACGCCGTTGGCCAATCACCTGAAATTGGCCGCCCAGTTGATCGATGCCGGTCTCGGCGCACGCCTCTTCTACGTGTCGCTCGACGGCTTTGACACGCATGCCAACCAGCTCAACAACCACGCCAACCTCTTGCGCCAGCTCTCCGATGCCATGACCGCGTTCTACAAGGATCTGGCGGCACGCGGACAGCAGGATCGTGTCCTGATGATGACCTTTTCGGAGTTCGGCCGCCGCGCCAAGGAGAACGGCAGTCGCGGCACCGACCACGGATCCGCGGCACCCATGCTGCTTCTCGGTGGCAAGGTCAAGGCCGGGGTGGTGGGAGAGCATCCGAGCCTGACCCAGTTAGAGATGGGCAACCTGAAGCATCACACGGATTTTCGGCAGGTTTATGCCGCGGTTCTGGAGCAGTGGCTGGGTGTGTCGAGCCGGGAAGTGTTAGGGCACGACTTCCAACCTGTGGTTATTTTCAAGAGTTAACGTGCGATAGAAAGGCCACGATAACCCGATTCTGTCACGTAGCCACCAGCGTCCTCGCTGGTGGGCTGGACCAGCTCACCAGCGGGGACGCTGGTGGCTACGATCCGCCAACAAGGATACGCACACCTGTTGGCTCGCATCTAAGCCCGACGCGCCAGCGAGGGACGACGGCTTCCCTCGCTGGCGCGTCGGGCTTAGATGCGTTTCTTTGTTGCCGGGTTAATAGCATGAGCGCTGCCCAGGGGCCTCTGAAAAAGGGGACCGCATGGACAAGCCACAGCCATCACTTCCCGGCCAACTTTTAGAGAAGACCATTGCGGTCCCGGAGAACTGCCTTACAATCGAATCGATTCCTTCCTGGCTATCTTCCTTGAGCCGCAGATGGGAGTGTTGTCGATGCGATTTGCGATGTCCTATGGCTGTCACTGGCTGGCTGGCTCGTTCTTGCTCCTGGCGCTGGCTGTTCCCACCTGGGCTGAGGAACGAGACTGGATTGTCCTTTCAGGAGCAAACGGGCTCGAGGCCTGGCGCGGGCCGACCAATGGCTGGTCGCTCGCCGAGAGTGTCGCGCTGGATGCGCAGAACCCGAGGCTGCTGACGGCCAAACCCGGCACCGGCATCTTGGTCAATGGCCCCAAGGGGCGGGCGCGCAATCTCGTGAGCAAGCAGAACTTCACGGACGTCGAAGTTCACGTCGAGTTTCTGATCCCCAAGGGATCCAATTCGGGCGTGAAGCTCGAAGGGCTCTACGAGATTCAGATCCTCGATAGCTACGGCGTCAAGACTCCGACGGCCAATGATTGCGGCGGCATTTACCCGCGGGCGGAGGACAAACCCAAGTACCACCACATCGACAAGGGCACGCCGCCGCGCACCAATGCTGCCCGGCCCGCCGGTGAGTGGCAGACGTTGGACATCATCTTCCAGGCGCCGCGCTTCGACGCCGACAGCAAGAAGATCGCGAATGCCCGCTTTGTGAAGGTGGTCCTCAATGGGACCCTCATCCATGAAAACGTGGAGGTGGCCACGCCGACCGGCTCCGCTTGGGTCAAGCCGGAAATCCCCACTGGACCGCTATTGCTCCAGGGCGACCATGGCCCAGTCGCTTTTCGCGAGGTCCGTGTTCGTCCATATCAAGGAGGGGCAAAGTAACAATCGCGGAGCCCTGGTTCCAACACCGGAGCGGGGCCTGATCGCCCTGCTCCGGTGTTGGAACCAGGGCTCAGCGCGATGACTTGGGCGCGGCCAGGCCGACACAGATGATCTCTCGATCGTTCCGCGCATAGAGCGACCGGTTTGCGAATGCTGGATGCGACCAGACGACAGGGCGCCCGGGCATCGAGTTGGTCGGCTCCAGGAGGTGCACACGGTCGATTTCGTTGTAGCCCTGCGGAGTCAGGCGGGCCAGGATCAAGTCCCCCTGCTCGTTGAACAGCCAGAACCGATCGTGTTGGGCCACCAAGAACGCATTGGCCCAGCGGTCCACGGGCTTGTCCTGGTTGCCCGTAGCTCGCAACGTCTCCCAGATCCGTTCGCCCGTATCCGCCTTGAGGCAGCGCAATTGGCCGAAACTACAGATCCCGTAGATGTAGCCATTTTTCAGGAAGGGCGTACACATGAGGCTGTGCAGGCCTTCTGTTAGCCGCGGTTGTTCGCTCTTGCTCTTGCCCTGCCACAGCACACGCCCCCCCGGTTGGGAGGGATCCAGCTGCAACATCAGCGAGCCGTTGTAGAAACAGGAGACGAACAACCGACCGTCCTCCAGGCGCGGCGTGGCGATGCTAATGCCTTCGCGCACGCGGAACGGCTGCGACCAGTAGAGCTTGCCGGTTTCGGGATCGAGACTGTTGACGGCTTCGGGGTGCCAGATGATCAATTGGCGTTTGCCCGCTGCCGAGAGGAGGATGGGAGGGCAGTACCCCGGCTGCTCGGCCGACAGCGCCCGCCACAGTTCCTGGCCGCTGTCCTTGTGAAAAGCGACGACCACGCTCCCCGGCCCACCGACGAGGCACACCAGCTTGTCCCCATCCAGCAGCGGATGGGCGGCGAATCCCCACATGGGCACCGGAGCCTGGTAATCCTTGGGGAAGTTCCTGGACCAGAGCACGGCGCCGGT
>JBGQLF010000366.1:0-8335 GCA_041499985.1 Gemmataceae bacterium | reverse complement strand
CGAGTCGGGCGGCAAGCCGGTCGGGTACAACCGCCAACGACAAATCTACAAGTCGGAAGTGAACGGCCGGCCGGTGGATGGAAGCATCGAGCCGGTGTCGAGTGCCGGGGGGGCGTGGGGGGACATGTTTTGCTACTCCGCTCTGGCCGGCGGGAAGTGCGACGACAGCGGCCAACGGCTCGGGTCGTGCATGATCAACGCTACCAGCAACAACGAGATCTATGCGTGGCACTCCGGAGGGGCGAACGCCCTGTTCGGGGATGGAAGCGTCCGGTTCCTCCGGGACAACATCTCGCCGGGAATCGTCATCGCGCTGGTGACGCGGGCCAAGGGCGAGGTCGTGGCTTCTGATTTCTGAGCCGGGTCCGTTCCGGCGACAGCCACGGCGAGGCGGCCAGCCCCATCGGCCGCCTCGCCTTTCCCGATCTCTCGTAGGTAAAGCCGTGAGGCGAATTCGCGTCATCTCGCTCTGGATTCTCGGTGCCGCGGCCGTGACAGCCGCGGGGATCGCTGTGGCCCGGTTCGCCGACCGGCCTGTTGCCTCCGCTGCGGTCGTCGTCGAAGGACCAGACCCGGACGTCGAAGGCTACGACACCGACCCGGAGGTGCGAAAGCAATCTTGGCCGGCGTTTGCAGTACACGCCGCTCCCTTCCTCGCCCGCCACTGCGCTGGCTGTCATGCTCAGGGGCGGCCGAAGGGGAAGATCGCGCTAGCGTTCCCGGACGAGGCTGCCGCCACCGCCGACCTTGCCGTCTGGGCGAAGGTGGACGCGGCGGTCCGGTCCGGTCGGATGCCGCCTTCCGGCTGCTCTCGCCCCGACCCCTCAGAACTCGAAGCGTTCACCGCTTGGCTCGATTGGGCTTTATCCGGCGGTGCCGGGAGCGGGGCCAAGAACCCCGGCCGCGTGACGCTCCGGCGGCTCAATCGGGCGGAGTACAATAACACCGTCCGCGACCTCGTTGGCGTGCAGTTCCGGCCGGCCGATGACTTTCCTGCTGACGATTCGGGTGATGGGTTCGACACCCTCGGGGATGTGCTCTCCGTGTCCCCGACCTTGATCGAGAAGTATTTGGCGGCCGCTGAGACTGTCGTCGAGGCAGTGGCCGCCGACCCGCTGCTCTGGCAGCGACTGAGCAGACCGCCGGTCGAGGACTACATTCCGTTCGTTCTGCGCGGCGTGCCTCCGCAGCGGGACCCAGCCGTTAAGGGGCTTCGGCTGGAGGCGATCGACGACCAGGCGACCGCGAAAGCGATGGAGATCGACCGTGCCTACTACGCCCTCCAGGCGTTCGCTGACCGGGCCTACCGCCGGCCGATCACGCATGAGGAAATGTACCGGCTGATGCGGTTCGTCGAGGCCGCCTCGGCTGAAGGAGAGGGAGTCGATGCGGGCTTGAAATTAGCATATAAAGCAGTTCTTATATCACCATACTTCTTGTTCAAGATGGAACCCGACCCCCAGCCGGCTGGGCCTGAATCCGACCGCCGGTTGACTGACTTTGAGGTAGCTACCCGGCTGTCGTATTCCCTGTGGTCGAGCATGCCGGACGATGACCTGTTCCGGCTCGCCGCCAGCGGAAAGCTTCGCGACCCCCGCACCCTGGCCGCTCAAGTCCGACGGATGCTCCGGGACCCGAAGTCTCGGGCGCTGGCAGAGCACTTCGCCGGCCAGTGGCTTCAGACGCGGGCGTTGATCGAGGTGACTCGAGACCGAGCGTCGTTTCCTGGGTTCGATGAGGATTTGCGCCAGGCGATGCGCGAGGAGACTGAGCTGTTTTTCGATCATGTGTTGCGAACCGACCAGAGTATCCTGGACCTGCTGACCGCCGAGTACACGTTCGTGAACGAACGGCTGGCCCGGCACTACGGCCTGTTGGGAGTGACCGGCAGGGAGTTCCGCTGCGTGAGCCTGGCCGGGACCGGGCGGGCTGGGGTCCTCACTCACGCCAGCGTACTGACCGTCACTTCTGGGCCGACCCAGACCTCTCCGGTCAAGCGGGGCAAGTGGGTGCTGGAGAACGTGCTCGGCACCCCACCGCCACCCCCGCCACCGGGGGCGGATAACTTGAAAGACCCAGGGGACGCTGCCACGACTCTGCGGCAGCGGCTTGACCTCCATCGGTCCAAGGCCGAGTGCGCGACCTGCCACGCCCGTATGGACCCACTCGGTTACGGATTGGAGAACTTCGACGCTCTCGGGGCCTGGCGGGACCGGGACGGCAGCGTCCCGGTCGATGCGTCCGGTACGCTGCCCGACAGGCGATAATTCCGCGGGCCGACCGAACTCCGTGCCGTCCTGGCCGAGCGGCCGGCCGACTTCGCACGGTGCCTGACGGAAAAGTTGATGACCTACGCCCTCGGCCGCGCGCTGACCGCGGCAGACCGACCCGCCATTGACCGAGTCGTCTGGCACGCCGGCCGGAACGGCTATCGCATCTCCAGCCTTGTGATCGCCCTGGTCCGCAGCGACCCCTTTCTGATGCGGCGGGTCCACGCCGGAGGTGCTCCGTGACTCACCTGTTGATCTCCCGCCGCGCCGCGCTCCGCGGGATGGGAGCGTCGATTGCTCTGCCATTCCTCGAGTCCCTGCTCCCGCGGGGCGCGGCCGGCGTGACGATGACTCCGCCTGTGCGGCTGGCCTTCGTCTACGCCCCGAACGGCAAGCACATGACCGACTGGAGTCCGACAGCCGAGGGAGCCATCCTCGACCTCCCACCGACCCTCCGGCCGCTCGAGCCGGTGCGGGACCACGTCAGAGTGCTGTCCGGGTTGTCCCTGCGAGCCGCCGCTCCCGGCGCGGACGGGCCCGGGGACCACGCGCGTGCAATGGCCACGTTTCTGACCGGCGTCCGGCCGCACAAGACGTCCGGGTCGGACGTCCGGGTCGGGGTGTCGGTTGATCAGGTGGTGAGTGCAGCCATCGGCCGGGCCACTCGGCTGCCGTCTCTGGAGGTCGGGTGCGAGGGCGGTAAGACGGCCGGTACCTGCGACAACGGGTACAGTTGCGCGTACCAAACGAACCTGTCCTGGCGGACAGCGTCCACTCCGATGCCGAAAGAGGTAGATCCCCGTCTGGTGTTCGAGCGCTTATTCGGGGACCGGGTGCGGGCGGGGGCCGATGCTGCCCGTGCCAAGCGGGACCGGGATCAGCGAAGCATCCTGGACTTCGTCGCCGAAGACGCCCGGCACTTGCACGACCGGCTGGGCGGCGAAGACCGGCGAAAGCTGGACGAGTACCTGACCGGGATCCGCGAGGTCGAGGCGCGGATCCAGCGAGCCCAGCCGGTGGTGGCGGTCGGCCGGGACCGGCTCGTCCGCCCGACCGGGGTGCCGGAGAATTACGCCGAACATGCCCGGCTCCTGGGCGACCTGGTGGCCCTGGCGTTCCAGGCCGATCTGACCCGGGTGGCAACATTTGTCCTGGGGAACGACGGGAGCAACCACAGCTACCGTGAGGTGGGCGTTTCTGAAGGGCACCACGACGTGTCTCACCACGGCAACGACCTGACCAAGCACGCCAAGCTCCGGCGGATCAACCGGCTGCACGTCGAACAATTGGCGCACCTGCTCCGACGGTTGAAGGCCACCGCGGAGGGAGACGGCAACCTACTCGACCGCTGTCTGATCGTCTACGGGTCGGGGATCCGCGACGGAGACCGGCACGACCACGAGGACCTGCCGGTGCTGTTGGCCGGCGGCGCGGCGGTCAAGGGCTGCCGGCACATCCGATATGCGGCGGGCACCCCGCTGTGTAACCTCTACCTGACGCTCCTGGACTGGCTCGAGGTGCGCGCCGAACGGTTCGGCGATAGCACCGGGCGGCTTCCTGGGTTGGACCAGACTGCGTCATCGGGGGATTCCTGATCGTGAAGAAACGCCGCCCGTTCTTGTCGTGCGGTTTGCAATCCGCTCCGTGCGAATTGCATGGATCGGTACTCTCCTCGTGACCGGCCTCTCTCCGCAAACCTCAGGCTCTTAGGCATTTCCGTATCCCTGGCCGAGAGGCACAGCACTTGCAGTGGGTGTGTGACCAGCGACCTGTGCCACCGAACCGGCGGCAAGTGCTGCATGGCCTGAGTCGGAATGGACTGGGCGGGTCGAGCGTACATTTACGGACGGTTCAGCGAACGCGCCTCACGGGGTAGATGGGTCCGGTGAGTCGCCTCTGCTTCTCGAAGGCCAGAGTCTTTATGCAAGAGAAGGATCTGTTCTTCGTCATTCCTACGTTCCGGCTGCGCGACGTAGGCGAAACGGTCGAACACTACGATGAGCACTTCTGGCGCAACGGGCACTCGGTCCGGGTGCTCGTCTTCGACGATTCCAGCCCGGTCAACCAGGAGAAATACTACCCGCTCCTCGAACAGACCAAGACACACAACGACCTCTACTACGTCGGTCCGCGCGAGAAGGAGCAGTTCCTCGCCTACCTCCACCAGCGCTTGCGGGACAAGCGGCTGGAGGGACTGGTCAAGAATCTGTTCCGGCCCAGCTACGGCGGCAACCGCAATTACACGCTCATGTACACCCTTGGCGGCCTGATGGTCAGCGCCGACGACGACATGCGGCCGTACACCCTGATGGAGCACAGCCCCGAGTCCCTCAACTCGGACGAGATCTGCCGTGGCCGACTGCATAAAGTCGGTCAGAACGGCTATAGCCCCAAGTCCTTTGACATCCTCGCCTCCTTCCTCGACGTGCTGGGCAAGCCCGCCGGTCAGGTGCCGGACAACTACGAGCGCGGCGAGTTGCTCGTGGATACCGCCATGGAGCTGGAGACCAACGCCAGCAAGGGGCTCGCTCGCGAGAACTCGCTGCTGCTTCAGCGCGGGTTGTTGCCCGACGAGGCGGTGGTGAAGATGGCCCAGACGTTCCGCTCCGGCACCAACGACATTGACGCCATCGACTACGTGGAGATGTTCCTCGCCGACGAGCGGCAGACGAACCCCGACGACCTCAACGACGTCTTCGTGCTCGTGAACTTCCGCTCCGTCGTGACGAAGAAGAACTGGCGCATGGACTGCGGCGTCGCGGGCTACGACAACACCCTCGGGTTGCCGCCGTTCTTCCCGACCCGGCTCCGCTTCGAGGACTACATCTATCGGCTGTGGGTGCAGCAAGACGGCGTCGCCGCTGCCCACGTGGATGCGGCGCAGAACCACACCAAGAGCAACTACATGCGCAATCCGCCGGCCGCGGAGATCTTCAACGAAGAGGTCTCCAACCTCCTCAAACGCAAGATAGGGACCTCGATCGCGCGCCTCGACGAACTCAGCATCGCGTTCGACTACGAAGGTGAGGTGACGGCGCAGGACGCCCGGGAGATCCTCGACAAAATCGTGGCACTGTACGGGAGGGCGGTGGAGGCGGCCAGGATGGCCCCAAGCCCGGAGCGGGCCGAGGCACTGCGACTGTTCGCGGCCAACCTGGAGAAGGCGTTCTACGGGTTCGAGCCGGACTTCTTTCAGCAGAACCTGCTGCGGATCGTGGACGACGTCATCAGCGTCATCAAGGGCTCGATCGAACTGTGGCCGACGCTCGTGGAGATCTGCTATTTCCAGAAAGACCGCAAGGGCCTGCCGCAAACGAAGGTGAACAACCTGCCGCGGTAGGACCGAGGGGTCGAGTTTCACCGAAGGAGGAACTCCGATGCGAGGGAAAGTCTGGCGGTTGGGCGTGCCGGTGGCCTTCGTGGCCTTGGTCGCGCTGATAGGTGGTGTGCGGGCCCAGGACGGCAAGGTGATTAATGGGGGCAAGGCGGAAGAGTTCAAGAGCAAGACGTTCGACGTGAAGGAGAAGGGCAAGGCGGTGATCGCGCTGACCTTCCCGGCCGGCAAGGAAGCGGTTGTGACGGTCCGGGGTGAGAAAAAGACGGACGTGCACCTGTTCGTCTACGACGCCGCCAAGAAGGCCGTGGCCAAGGACGACAGCCCCGGCCCGAACTGCGACGTAAAGTTCACACCGAAGCAGGCCGGGACGTACACCCTCGAGATCCGCAACCTCGGGCCGGGCGACAACCGCTGCACCCTGAAAGTGGAACTCGCCAAGTAGGCTAGCTCGGAAGGCAACCAGTAACCATGCCGCTGCCCGTCCCCGGGCGGGCGGCGGGCGTGGCCTTCACCCCGGCGGCGCGGCCCGGTCAGGGTTCCCTACCGGTGGCTCGCGCAGGGCGGGTGTGAACGGGTGGAACCCGCGTCCCCTACCCAAAGGGACGGAAGTGTTACGCGGCCCGTCCAGCCAGAACCGGCCGGCGCGACTCCGGGGGACCTGCCGGACAGCGCTCGCCGACGCAGAAACCTGCCCGCCCACGTGCAACCGCCGCACCTCAGCAGTTCCCGAATCCCAAATGGTTGTCGGTTATCCACTTACAAAAAGACGGGGCGGTTGAGCGGCGCTCCATGTCTTGCAATCTGCCCATTGGGGCTGGCAAAGTGCACGAAGTCAGAGCCTGAAAGGGAAGTGAGACGCAAGACGGGAAGCGCAGCTCACCAACGCGGGCGGCCGCAGCGCGGCCGCCCTCCTGCTGGCGTGCACAGAACTTGGTCTCGTCCGGGTGTCCCGTTCGACCGTTAGAACCGCAAGGTCATATCAAACCCATACAGCACCATGTTCTTCCGCGTGCCGAGGTCGAGCGCCGGCTGATTCCAGGAGTGATAGTACCCGATTTCCGGTCGGATCTGAAACACCACGTTAATGTTGTGGGTCCAGCCGATGGTGTTGCTCGTGTAATTTGTCCCAAAGCCCGACCGCTCGCCTTTCTCATCGTCCCACCACTCGTTCCGCAGCGTCAGGAAGTCTTTCTTCGAGAGCTGGAACATCGTGTAGTTGACCACGCCGAAGGCCGCGGCGTTGCCTGGGACCGCCCAACCACGAAGGTCACTTTCTTCGGACTGACCCACTACCGCCGTTTCTCTTCTCCTCTCATCAGCGACCCGCGCTCGGCCCTTGTCTCCGGGCTGCCCACGACATAATGGGGGGCCGAGCGCGCCGCCGAGACAACCGGCGCTCAGGGCTGCTGCTTCGCGGAAGCCGGGACCGACTCGGCACCCTTCTTGTCGCCGCTACTCTCGTCGGTGTCGGCGGCGACCTTGAGGATGACCTGGAAGCCAAACGTATCTTTTTTGACCCCGTGGAATGGTTCAAAGTAGCTGATCCACAGCGGATCCAGCGCCGGGTCGGGGGCGAACTCGGCCGATGGCCTCTTGAAGATGCCGCAGTCGCTGTGAGCGGAGATGCGGAAAGTCTGGTTCAGCGTGTACTTGCCGGGCACCACGGGCACCGTCTTCGGCCCGTCGTGGTCGTTCACCGCCAGGCTCTCGCAGTTACAGGCGCTGTGCGGTGGCACGCAGATGCTGACAAGGTTGGCGGTGCAGGCATTCAGGTGGGCGCAGGCGTCCGTGTACTCCGCGCAGCCCTTCCTCTCGCCGCGGAGTACGCCGATGACGCGGCCTTCGATGGTCAGTTTGGCCTTCTTCACCTTCGGGTCATCGAAACTGACCTCGAAGCACTGATCGAAGTCGAACTGCATGGAGGCGTTGGCGACGACCGCGCCGTTCATGGTAACGATGACGGTGTCCGGCGCGGGCGAAGCCACGTCGATCAGGCCGCCTCCAGTGTGGGCGCATTTGCCCTTGATCGGTGTCACGTGACCGTGCCGCTCATACAGGGTGATCGACACGGGGGGCGGTGGGGCGCCCCCTGCAGTAACCGTGATGTTCACCGGGCTACCCGGCGGGGCGACGACCTTCTCCTGTGCCCAGCCCAGGGACAGTGGCACCGCCAGGGAAAGCAGGCTTAGCGCCAGGTCGCGCACTCGATGCGAACCCAAAATCCATTTCATGGGACTAGGACCTCCTTGCCGCTGACCATCATTGCGTGCTGGCATCGATGGGCAGCGCACTTCGGGAGCGTGACGGAACACGTCATACGTTGTCGTCAGACCAATCGGACCAAACTGCTATGTTCGCTGATCGGCGGCGGAGCATATCGGTACCGGCCCCGAACAGCCTCTCGTGAGCGTGGTTAGAAGCGGAGGGTCACGTCAAACCCAGCCAGCAGCATGCCCTGCTTGGCACCGTTGTCAAACGCCGGCCCGGTCCAGTTGCGGTAGTAGCCGATTTCCGGACGGACTTGGAGCTCCGGCGTAAAGTTGTGGGTCCAGCCGAGGGTGTGGCTGGTGTAGTTCCCCGCGAAGCCATAGCGCGTGCCGTGTTCATCTTGGGCCCATTCGTTACGCACCGTGATGAAGTCGCTTTTCGAGACCTGGTACATGGTGTAGTTGAGAATGGCGTAGGTCAGAGAAAGACCCGGGATCGTAGGCCCGATTCCGCCGCCGCT
>JBGQLF010000365.1:0-8343 GCA_041499985.1 Gemmataceae bacterium | reverse complement strand
CGGCGGGCAGGGTGGCGAACCAAAGAGCCGGCACCCACAGCTGGTCGGTGCCGAGGCGCCCCAGTGGCTCCCAGGCGATCCCGGCCAAGGCCAGGACCAGGAAGCTGGCCGTGCCCAATCCCAGGAGGCGCGCGGCCACGCGCTGATTGCTGGCGTTCCAGAGCCCGATTCCGACCACCGCCATGCCGAACAGCGCACAAGCCAGGGCGCGGTCTCCCGTCTCTCCCCACAAAGCCGCGCTCCACAAGGTCCGCAAAGTGCGGTGAGCGAGCAAGGGAAAACCTGGCCGTAAGGGTGAGCGAATCCACCAATAGCTCACCCAATCGATCAGCCAGTAGCTGTTGGCAGCCAGCCCCCCGACGAGAACTCCGAATAGGGCCAGATGCCAGCCCCACGGGTGCCGGGCGCCCACGCTCAGGTAATAAACCAGGTACAGCGGCAGCAGAGCGGCGAAGAAAAGTGGCTGGCTAAACCAACCCAGGCAGCTGGTCGCCAGCAGCCCGACCCAGCACCGCATGCCGGCCTGGGAATGAAAGCGTACCAGGAGACCGATGTGGCTGACGGCAGCCAAGGCGGCCAGGAGCAGGTCCACTTCGCCGGCTTCCAGCAGCTGCCGGCATGGGGTTCCCCACCAGACGAGAAGTCCACCGCACGTCGCCACAAAGGAGCCTAAACGGCTTAACCCTGCTCCACGCGCGGCGAGGACCAAGAGCCACGGCACCGCCAAACAGCAGACCGCCAACCCCACTTTGTAGGCCGCGGGGTTGTAGGCTCCTCCCGCCAAGCTGAGGAAGAATTCCGCGGGCCGGCTGCCGCTATCGAAGACTGGCGTCTTCGGATACCCCGCCTGGAAGGCCGGATCGTAGCAGCACAGGGTTCCGTGGGCGCGCAGCGCTTGGGCACCGAGGTAGCCGTGGTACAGGTGCAGCGGATGACGTCCGGAGACGATCGGCTGTGCGTCGAGAAGTCGTTGCCAGGGATCGCCGGGTCCAAAGAGAGTCAGCGTCATCCAACCCTGCCAGACGAACAGGCCCAGCAGGGCAAGCGCCCAAAGCAGGCCAACCCCGGCAGGCGGCGCAGCCGATCCATCGGCACGAGCATGGCGTGGCGGTTCCATCAAGGGGCGATAGTAGCCAGATGGCTCCGTTCGCACAAGACAGGAGTCAGGGATCAGGGGTCAGGGATCAGGGATCAGGGATCAGGGATCAGTACCGAGCTTCAAGCCCTCATCCCTGACTCTTTCGAAGGGTTGTTGCTTGGGTCGTGGGGTGCCAGACTCCTCCTGCTGGCTGCGAAGGACTTGTTCACTTGGGCGCCGGCGCGGGGGGGTTCGAGGAAGCTCCCTGGGATGGCGGCGCCGTTCCGGCGGGGGTGGCCGTTCCCCGAGCCGCTGGAGGGGGCGGCAACGGCGGCACGCCCCCCGAAGGCGCCGCCGGTTGGGCGCCTGGCCCGGCCCCCGGCTTGCCATTGGCCGGATCGTAGATGCGCGTGCTCTCTTCCTTGATGACCGGCTCCAGCAGCGTCGCGGCCCGCAACTCAGCCTGGAAGCGCACATCGCCTGCCTCCGAAGCCCGCACCTCGATCGTATACGTGAGCGTCTGCCCCGGCTGCACGTTGTCCACTGGTGGAAAGATCACCCGCTGTCCTTCCACCCGTTGGCGGGACGGCCCATTGGCGCCGGTCACGACCATCTGGGCCGGCACGGTGGCCGTGATCTCCACGCCGTTGGCCGGCAAGGAGCCGCGATTCGTGACCGTGATGGTATACCTCACCGTGCCCTTTAGCGCTACCGGATCTCCAACCTTGGCCACGTCCAAATCGAACGCCGGCACGCCGCGAATCTCGATGGCCGCCTCGGCGCGTTCCTGCAAGCCGCCATCGGCCGTGACCACCGCCGCATTGACCGCTTGCCGGGTCAGCTTGGCGCTGCGCGTGGTCACTTGGACCACTTTCTGCTCGCGTGGCTGCAACGTGCCCAGGTTCCAGATGACGTCCGTGCCGGTCAGCTGGCCGCCTTCCGTGGCCGTCAGGAAGCTCAGCTCTGGCGGCAATTGGTCGCGCACCACGACAGTGGTCAGCGCGGCCTCGCCAGTATTGACCACGCGAATCTCCCAGACGGCCGGCCGATCCAGGTACCGTGCCGCTGGTCCCGTCTTGCTGATGGTCAGCTGGGCCTTCTGCACCAATACGGTATGCTCCGCCTGGGCCCGCAGGTTACCATCGGCCGTCGCCGCTATCCGGTTGACCTGCGGACCGAGCCGGCGCGGCGTCAAGATCAGGTTTACCGTCCGCGATTCCCCGGCGCCCACGGTACCGATCGGCAACTCCACCGGATTGGCCCGTGTTTCATGCTCCATGCCTGCATCGAACGCGGCGCTCAAGAGGACATTGCTGGCTGGACCGCTGCCCGGATTGGAGGCAGTGACCCGGTAGGTGATCGGTGCATTGAGCGCGGCCGTGGCCGGACCGAGCAGCGTGACGGTCAGTTGCGGAGCGGTGATCTGCGTGGTAACGCATTTTTCGTCCCGGATCCCTTCCACGGTCGTCACTGTGGCACAAGTGGTCACGGGGCCGGCCCGGGTGGAGCGAAAGACCATTTGCAACGTATGGGCCCGGCCACCGGGCAGTGCTCCCAGCGTCCACGTAAGCTGGTTATTCTCGACCGACGCTGGCGGCATAGAGCGAACATACTGTAACCCCTCCGCCAGGGTACTATGAACCGTCAGGGCCTGGACCTCGACCGGGCCGGTATTGGTCAGGGTGATCGTAAAAGGGATCTCTTGCCCGAGCGTGGCCGAGGGCGGACCGGTCACGGCCAAGCTGAGTTGCGGCGCTTGCCATTCCTTGGTTGTTTCGCCGCTGCCGATCACAATGCCGACGCCGCTGGGCGAAGTCGGGTCGGGGGGCCGGATGATCTCGATGCCGATGCGGTTGACCCCCGGCAGGGGCGCCGTCTGGGCCAGTTTGACCACGGCATTGCCGCTCAGGTCGCTGACCACGACCGCTTCCTGGGTGCGATGGGGCAAGAAAACAGCCGGCGGACCATCGAGAATCCGATAGCGGACGCGATAGTTGGCTAACGGCTGGCGATCAGTGTGGCGGAGGAGGTGCGTGGCGAAGGTGTGTTCCGTGCCAGTACGGTTGACGGCGGGTGGAGGCAACACCCACTCGGCATCCACCCAGTGTTTGGTGACAAAGACCTTATGCGCATCCCAATTAGCGATTTCGGGAGCGTAAACCGTGACATGGGTGTCGCCCTCGACGGCGGAGCTGACGACGCACCAGGTCTGTCCCGGATGGATGACAAAATCATCGTTGGGATCGGCATTGCCGCGCGTGATGCGGTGGTCGCCGTAATCGGTGTAGCTGACGGCGTACTTGTTATCCACCTTGTAGCCGCGACCGGGAAAGATGCCGCTTTCGTCCACTTCGATAATATTGCCGACGCCTTCCAGCATCCACTCCACCCGGCGATCGCGACGGGGCTTGCCGTTCTCGTCGTAGACGGTGGCGATGAGGACATGCTGCGTGCGCACCGGATTGGTCGACTCCAGCGGTCGGACTTCCAGGCGGACGGCGTGCGGATCGAAGTTGGCATAATAGCCGTGGCCCGGCGGCTTGGCGTGGGTGCGGATGATGTCGCCGGTCGGGAGCAGATAGGGAAAATAGCTCGGATTCTGCGAAATGCCGAAGCACCCCGACAGCAGCGACAGTGCGGCCGCCAGCAGCAGCGTCAGGCACAGTCGCTGTCCCCCGCGTGCCATCGACGTTTCCCCCTTCTCTCGGCCCGAAGGCAGTGGGTATACGCAATCAACCAAAGTTTGCAAGGGGAACTTTCGGCTCTTCCGTTTTTAGGTGTGGAGTCTGGAACGTAGAACGGAATTCATTCCGTTCGCAATGCGCCCGAACGGAATGAATTCCGTTCTACGCACCCAACAACGGAAGAGGGGAACTTTCGAGAGCCTCTCGGTGGCAGTCTGGGAGCTTGGCGCAGAAGGCGTCAGATCATGTAGTACCACGTTTCCTTGCCGCTAGTTTCCTCACGGCGTGGGCAGGTGGCACAGACATCGCCCGCGAGCAGTTCGTAGGCATAGCGCACGGCATCGAGGGTGCTCGATCCCACGCTAACGACTTCCCGGAAAATGTGGTGCCGGCCCACGCGCTCCTCCAGCCCAGCGTTATGCAACGCCTTGGCCATCTCCCGCCGCACTCCGCAGAGCAAGACCGTGATCTTGCGTGCCTCCATGCGCGTGATGAAGGTGTCGATCAAGCCCAGGCAGACGGCGTCGGGATTGCGGGCCCGTTTCAAACGCAGCACCACAACGCGGATGCCCTCGCGGGCCCGTGCGGCCATGGTGATGAGGTGCTTCTCCAGATCGGGCGCGGAACCAAAAAACAGCTCTCCTTCGAGGTTGTAGAGCAAGATGCGCCCGCAAGGCGGATCCGCGGACACGCGCTCGCGGATAACGCGTTCCGGCGTCAGTGTCAGCTCGGTCAGGTGCAGCCGGGCAGCGCGCGGCACGTAGAGCACGAAGGACAGGAAGACACCGATCAGGATGCAGAACTCGACCGAGACGACGATGGCCGCCAGTGCCGTCGCCAGCACGATGCCGGCATCGAAGCGGGTGGTCCGTAAGTGGTAAAGCAACTGTTTGCGATCCACCATGCGCCAGGCGGAAACCATCAGGATGCCGGCCAGCGCCGCCTGCGGAATATACCGAGCCAGCGGCGCAAACAAGAGCACCGTGGCCGCCACCGCCACCGCCGAGATGACGCCCGACCACTGCGTGGCCGCGCCGGCTTGCTGGTTGATGGCCGAGCGCGTCAGCGAGCCGGAGCCGGGAAAACACTGAAACAGACTACCGGTGATGTTGGCCACGCCCTCGCTCAAGCACTGCTGGTTGATGTCCAGCTTCTGGCCTGTCTGCGCGGCAATCGCCTTGGCCATCGCGATCGCCTCCAGCAGTCCCAACAGGGAGATGGCCAGGGCACTCGCCGCCAGATCGCGCAGGCGCGCCCACTCCAGCGCCGGCAGCTGAAACGAAGGCAGCTTCGCGGGGATATCGCCGACGACTTTCACGCCCTGCTGGTCCAGCCCACCCGCCCAGACCAGCAGTGCCATGCCAAGCACCGCGAGCAACAGCTCCGGGATGGGCACGCGGAGCCTGGCTCTGAGACGGCCGTTGAGCCAGCGTAGTCCCAGGACCAGGAGAATCGTGCCCACGCCAATGGCGACGGTCCAGGGGTGAATCTCGCCGCCCTGCGTCAGCGTCAGCCAGAAGCGCTTGAGAAACGGATCGTGCGCGTCCCCCTGCCGGGCCAGTCCGAGCAGGTTCTTGAGCTGGTCGAGCACCAGCAAAATGCCCGCCCCCACCGTGAAGCCGAGGATCACCGCGTGCGAAATGTAGCGGGTCAAGTCACCGAGCCGCAGTAGGGTGATGCCGGTCTGAATCACGCCGACCAGCAGGGCCATCAACACGGCGGCCGCGATTTTCTGGTCCACGCCGACGATGCTCGGCTGCGACAGGGCGCTCAGGAGCGCGATGGAAATGGCGTTGGTCGGGCCGTTGATCAATTGCCGCGACGAATCAAACAGGGCGCCGACCAGGGTCATCACGATGGCCGTGTACAGCCCATATTGCGGCGGAATGCCGACGATGGTGGCGTAGGCCATCGCTTGCGGCACCGCTACGGTGGCGACCGTGAGGCCGGCGAGCAGGTCCGACGAAAGGGCACGCGGCGAGTAGTGACGCAACGCATCGAATGCAGGCACGAGCCGAAAGAGAAGCGGCTCGGTCGCAGGGACGGAGGGCGGCACTTCTTCGAGGCCGTTGGCGTCCTCGCTCAGCTTGGTGCCAGTTTCAGGGACTACGCTCATGCATCCGCGTCCAGCAGGAGGTCCGAGCCGAGACCATCAGGGAACGGTGCCGGCCACCGCTCCCGGACGGTCGCGGCTCGGATTGAGTCAAGAAACGGCTCCTATGTTTTCCGGTACGGGGTCCGCAACGTAGAACGGAATTCATTCCGTTCGCAACGCGCCCGAACGGAATGAATTCCGTTCTACGCACCCAAAAACGGAAGAGCCCAAAAAACTTCTGCGCACCTGCTTAGTCCAGACCGGGAGGCCGAAACTCTGTCAACCCCAGTGCCTGCTCGCACCACGCTGCCGTGGCCAACAGCTCCGCCTCGCTCCAGGGCCGGCCTACTAACTGAATGGCCAACGGCAGCCCCTCCGCACTGCGACCAGCCGGAATCGACACGGTCGGCAATCCCGTATAGCTCCACGGCGAGTTAAAGGCGGGATTACCCGTGGTGTTCGCATCCGGCGCCGGTCCCGTGGTTGCGGGCGTGAGCAGGGCATCCACTTCCGCGAGGCAGGCCAACATCGCCTGGGTCAACTGCTGTTGGTGTTCCTTGCAACGGGCGTACTCCGGTGCCGGACATGCCAACCCCTCTTCTAGCAGCGAACGGATTTTGGGCTCGTACTCCTCCGGGTGACGCTGCAAACGCGGCTGGTGGTAAGCCGCCCCCTCGACCGCCATGACCGTGCGGTGGCGCGGGACCACCTCCGCAAAACCGGCTGGCAACGCCACGTGATGCAGGTTCGCGCCGTGATCCTGGAAGGTTGCTTCCACTTGCTCCATCAGGGTCCGCATCGACGGCTCGGCCAGGTCTTCAAAGAGGCCACGCACTTGGCCCAGGCACGGCGTTGGCAGAGTAGCGGTCAACGGCGTCACCAGGTCCGGAACCGGGCGCCGGCTACAGGTCGGATCGCGCGGATCGTGCCCGGCAATAACCTGGAGCAAAATCGCCAGGTCCCGCACGCAGCCGGCGATCGGCCCAGGATGATCCATCGACGGCGCGAGAGGCACAACGCCCACGGTGCTGACACGACCAAAGGTCGGCTTGCAGCCGGCAACACCGCAATACGACGCCGGCCGAGTGATCGAGCCCCCAGTCTGCGACCCGAGGGCGCCGAGGCACATGCCACACGCCATCGCTGCCGCCGAGCCGCTGCTGGAACCGCCCGGCGTCCGCTCCAGGTTCCACGGATTGCGTGTCGTTGGTGGATCAAAGCTTGCGTATTGCGTGGTCACGGTCTTGCCGAGCAGGACCGCGCCTGCTTGGCGCAACCGTTCCACGACCGTGGCGTCCTGCCGGGCAATGCTGCGTGCCCATAAACGGGAGCCGGCGGCGGTAGGCCAGTCGAAGATATCGAAGATGTCTTTAATCGCTACTGGGATACCATGTAAATGGCCGCGATACTGGCCGCGGCGCAGCTCGGCCGTGAGCCGCTCGGCCTCGGCGCGCGCCCCCTCCCGATCGACGAACACCCAGGCATGAAGGCTCGCCTCAAGACGGTCGATCCGTTGCAGGCAAGCATCGAGCAGGGCGACGGGCGCAAGACGGCCCGTCCGGATTTCCTCGGCCGCGGCGTGGATGGTCCTGAACATGATGATCCCGTAAGGTGTCAGTCAGCAAGCAGGCAGCCACAACGGCCTGTCTTGGGGCTTCCGGTTTTTGCTATAGAATTCCTCAATGGAAAGCCAGAAGCTGGCGGAAATTGACTCGGGGCTTCCGGCGCTAGATTCTTGGCGGAGGGATGTGTGTTCATGACCAAGATCGCCATTTTGGGTGGCTCCGGCTACACTGCTGCGGAATTGATCCACATCCTGCTACGGCATCCGGCCGCGGAAATCGTGGCCGTCACCTCGCGCCAGGAAGGCACGCCGCTGGTGACCGAGCTACACCCCAGCCTGACCGGCCGGATCGGCCTCCGCTGTGAGCCGTTCGATGCGGATCGCCTGGTGGCCCGTGGTGTGCAATGTGCCTTTGGCTGTCTGCCGCACGGGGTCAGCATGAGCACGTTGCCGGCACTGCTGGAGCGTGGCGTGCGCGTCATCGACCTCAGTGCCGACTACCGCCTGCGCGATCCCAATGTCTACGCGCAGTGGTACGGCGAAAGCCATCACGACCTGGCTCATCTGGCGCAGGCAGTCTATGGGCTGCCGGAAATCTACGGGGAGGAGATTCCCACGGCCCACCTGATCGCCAACCCCGGCTGTTACCCGCAGACCGCCATCCTCGGCCTGGCGCCGTTGGTGGCCGGCAAGTACATCGAGCTGCACTCGATCATCGTCGATAGCAAGAGCGGTGTTTCCGGCGCCGGCCGCACGCTCAAGTTGAGTACGCATTTTCCCGAGTGCAACGAGAGCGTCTCGGCCTACAGCGTCGGCCAACATCGACACACGCCGGAAATCGAACAGGCCCTGAGCGACGTGGCCGGCGAGCCGGTCGAAGTCCTCTTCACGCCGCACCTGGTCCCGATGAACCGCGGCATCT
>JBGQLF010000364.1:0-8343 GCA_041499985.1 Gemmataceae bacterium | reverse complement strand
GCTCTCCTGGTTGGGGTGGCAGGGCGAGGGTTAGCAACACCTTGTATCCTGGCCGGAGAGCCTTTGCTGATTCAAGCTATTTTTAAGGTAGACAAAAAAGAGCCAGAGATCACGGAAAGTGCAGGATGAAAGACGTTACTGCTGAGCAGGATAACGTATCCGAGGGAGCAGTGCAAACAAATTGCCTAAAACACCACCATCTCCTGGTCCCCGCGCTGCTCCTGCGTGACGGCGTAAGGGCCGACGATGGCGAACGCCGACCAGCCGGCGCCGATCGGTTGACGCCAGAGCTGCCGAGGCGGTTGGGCTGACCAGTCCGGAGCCAAGGCAACGCCGGTCACGATGCCACGCCGCTGTGGACTGAGGAACTGGTGAAAATCATTCTGGAAGGTTGTCTTCAGATCGACCGGCGTAGTACCCAGCTCGCGGGAGACCTGCGTCAAATCGGGCAAAGTAGAGTCCTTGACCGGCTTCCATCGCCAGGTAAGCAGCGGCAGCAAATCTCCCGTGTACCCCTCGACACGCAACAGCAGCGGCGCGCTCGCGGCCAACGCCAGAACGACCGCCAAGCCCAGCAAACGGGACCGCCAGCGCAAGCCGCTCAGGAGCACAAACCACAGGGTCAGGAGGAAAAGGGTGCCGAGCGTGACCATGATGGTCAGCGGGTTCCGCATGGTGGGCTCGATCCGCTCGGTGAGCCGAATGAAGCTGAGGGAGCCTGTAGCCAGGACCAGAACGACTGCGAGGAGCCACCAGCGGAACGATCGGCGTGTGGAGGGAACAGAAGGCATGTCGGCTCCTGATCACGGGGTCAAGGCATGGCACCTTCCTCGAGCACAGTCCGGAGCACGGCCAGGCCGACCGGCACGAGCACGGCCACGCTCTGGATGAGCATTCGCCAGAAGGCTCTCATCTTAGATGGAAGGAGGACGCTTATCCAGAGTGCGAGCGGAGCGGCCACCACGAGCAGGCAGTTGACCAGCGACATCTCGGCGTAAAAATAGCCGAGGAACAGCAAGCCCGGCAGGAGCACTGCGACGCCTGGAACCATGCCTCGGAGGAACGCTTGCTGGGGAAACCACCACGAGATCAAAGCGCATCCGCCCAGTGTCCCAGCGAGGAGTCCCATGAGCTGAGCGAACCGGGCACTGCTATCTACTAGCACCACGCCACCGGCAACGGCGACGATGCCCAGAAGGAAGGGGAGCAGTCCCCCCGGTTGCCGCACGGCGAGCGGATCCAGCACGGCCCAGAGAAGGAACACCGCAGCTTCGACGATCATGAGCCATTGCGGTCGGGTCGCCTCAAGGAACGCGGGAACCAGCAGCCACGCGGTCAACCCCGCGCCGAGGGCGCGCAAGGTCCAGCGCACTCCGATGGCGACACTGGGGATTAGATCGACTTGGTCGGCGAGAACGGCGAGCAGGGCCAGGAAGGGCAACCAGAACCAGGGATCGGTCCGCTGCACCTGCTCCCACTCCAGCGCGGCAAAACCCGCCGCGAAACCGCCAGCCAAGGCGAGGGCACCGCCGAGGCGTTCGGCAGCGGCGGAGCGGCGTTTGCCGAGCCCCAGAGCGAGGAGCAAGGTCACAGCCGCAACGGCGGCTGGGAGGAGCACGCCATAACCCAGGACTTCGACAAAGAATTGGGGTGGCGGCATGGAGGGTGTCCTTCTCGTTTCGCGGGGAGCCGGTGGCAACCCCGCGAAACGACAAGCAGTCTTTACTTGCGCGGTACCGTCACCGCGATGGTGAGCTTCACCTCGTCGTTTACGATCTCCGGGCGATAGTTCATGGCAAATTCCTTCCTGCTGAGGGAGAATTTGCTATGGATGGTCAGGGCGCTGTCGGTCAGCGTGATCTTCGCCGGGAACGAGATCGGCTTGGTGACGCCGTGCAGCGTCAGGTTGCCGGTAATCTTGTGCGTCGCCTCGCCGCTCGGGCTGGGCTCGATGGTTTGCGATACAAACGTAGCCTTGGGATGGGTTTTGACATCGAAGAAATCGGGCGTCTTCAGGTGGCCCGTGAGCTTGGGCGTATCGGTGTAGATGGAATTCACGTCGATGTCCACGTTGATCTTGGCGGTACGGATCTCGCCGCCCGGCAATTCGATCGTACCGGAGAATTGCTTGAACCCGCCTGTATGCTGGCCACCTATCTTCGAGCCAAAGAACTCGATCTTGCTGTTCTCGGGTGTAAGGCGCAGCGCTCCGGAGGCAGCCGGCTGGGCGGCCGAGGCGACCTTCTCATTCGACTGGGTAAGACCTGCTGCGACCAGAATCAACCAGACCAGGAGCAGGCTCGTCAACTTTTTCACTGTCTCACTCCTTGTTCGGGTTGCGCACAGCCTCGGAGCGCCGAGGCCCTGCCCGTTCGGGTGCGTGGAGAGGAACAGAGCGTCGTCCGTGACCGCCACGGAGGCATCGCTCGCTTCGCCCAGCGAAGGCGTGGCAACCCAATCAACATACGGGCTGGCCTTATAGACGACGAGGACTTGGAATTGATTCAAGACCTCGCGTTTTCAGAACGCCTGATGGGATAGGCCGCCTCGGAAAAGTTGCTGTAGGGTCCCTTGGCCGGCCGGACCAGTCAAGGGAAAACCCGGTGGGCATCCTGTTTGTTCGTCCACGGGCCAGGTCTCCTTGGCTGTAGCGCATTCGGGAACTATAATTGCCCGCGTGGCCTTCGCAATACTTCACACGGAAACCCCCATGGACGATCACTTATCCGCCGAGATGCTCAAGCCGAAATACAAACGGGTCGTCCTGAAGCTCAGCGGTGAGGGGTTCGGCCACAGCGGCAAGAGCGGCATCAGCATCGACGAGACGCTGAACATCGCGCGCCAGGCCCAACGGGTGTGGCAACGCGGGGTGCAGCTGGCCATCGTGGTTGGCGGAGGCAATATCCTGCGCGGCGCCCAGTTCAGTGCCGGTGGGGAAGTCATCCGCGAGGCGACGGCTCATTACATGGGCATGCTCGCGACGGTCCTCAACGGCCTGGCGTTACAAGACTCGCTGGAAAGCCTTCAGTGCGAGACGCGTCTCCAGACGGCCATTCGCATGGAAAACGTGGCGGAGCCGTACATCCGGCGGCGCTGTATGCGCCATCTGGAGAAGGGACGCATCGTCATCCTCGCCGGGGGGACCGGCAATCCCTTTGTGACGACCGATACCGCGGCCGCGCTGCGGGCCCGCGAGCTGGAGGCCGAGATTCTACTCAAGGCCACGCGGGTAGACGGGGTTTACAGCGACGACCCTGAGCGCAACCCGCACGCCGTCCGCTACGAAAAGTTGACTTACGCGCAGGTGCTCCGGGATAATCTGCGCGTGATGGATGTGGCGGCTATCAGCCTGTGCCGGGATGCCAAGCTGCCGATCTTGGTGTTCAACTTCAAGCGCGAGGGCAACATCGAACGCGCCATCGCCGGCCATCTGATCGGCACCCTGGTGGGCGAACCTTCCTAAGAAAGTAATGAGGAACGAGGAACGAGGAACGGAAGAAGGTCTGCTTCCTCATTCCTCGTTCCTTATTCCTCGTTCCGACGAGATGGACCATGAGCAGTGACGAAATCCTTTACGATGCCGAAGAACGCATGGAGAAAGCGGTGCAGGTGTTCCGCGATGAGCTGCGCGGCCTGCGCACCGGACGAGCGACTCCGGCCCTTGTGGACAGCATCCGCGTCGAGTATTACGGCTCGCCAACGCCGCTGAAGCAACTGGCGCAGATCAACACGCCCGACCCACAGCAGATCGTCATCCGACCCTTCGATCACAACTGCTTGAAAGACATCGAGAAAGCGATTCGCGCAAGCGATCTGGGCATGTCGCCCAACAACGACGGCAAGATGATCCGCCTGCAAGTGCCGCCCATGAGTGGCGAGCAGCGTCAGAAGATGGTGACGCGGATCAAGAAGTCGGCCGAGGAAGCGAAGGTCGCCTCTCGCAACATTCGCCGCGACGGCAACAAGGCGTTCGATCAGGCCGAGAAGGCGAAGGAAATGACGGAAGACGAACGCGATCAGGGCAAGGACGAGGTGCAAAACCTGCTCAAGCGATTCGAGGAGAAAATCACCGAACTGGCCGACAAGAAGGCGAAAGAAGTGATGGAGCAGTAAAACAAGGTGATAAGGAGACCGAGACTCGCGCCCGTTTGCCCAATCGAGGCATGCTAGATGTCACCCAGTCCGCTTTCACCTTGTCACCTTGTCACCTTGTCACCTTGTCACCTTGTCTCCGCATTCGGGTTCGTAACGCAGTGGCCGAATTTTTGGATCCTCGTTGGTTTTCATGTCTTCATTCTGCTCATGTTGGCTCTGGACCTGGGCCTGATCCACGGCAAGCCGCATGCGGTCAGCATGCGCGAGGCCGCTCTGTGGAGCGCGGTCTGGGTTAGCCTGGCCCTGGTCTTTGCAGTTGGCATTTGGAAGTTTTGGTACCTCTGGAATCCCGAGCGGCCGGAGCTCGGGTCGGTCAAGGCCATCGAGTTCGTCACGGGTTACCTGGTCGAAGAATCGCTCTCCGTGGACAACCTCTTCGTCTTCCTGGTGATCTTCCGCTACTTCGCTGTGCCGGCACATTTGCAGCATCGGGTACTGCTCTGGGGGATTCTTGGTGCTCAGCTGTTGCGGGCCACGCTAATCCTGGTCGGTGCGGCCCTGTTGGCCACATTCCATTGGATGATATATGTCTTTGGCGTGCTCCTGCTCTACACCGCCTACAAGCTGACCCGATCGATCGAGGAAGAGATCGATCCCAGCCGCAATCCGTTGTTGCGACTGGCGCGGCGTTTTTTGCCGATCGTGGACGATTACGATTCGCCCCGCTTCTGGGTGCGCCGGCAGGGGCGCTGGTATGCGACTCCACTGCCCCTCGTGCTCCTGGTCGTCGAGAGCACCGATGTGGTTTTCGCGCTGGATTCGATCCCGGCCATCTTCGCCATCACGACCGACACGTTCATCGTCTATACGTCCAACATCTTCGCCATACTGGGGCTACGCTCCCTGTATTTCTTGATCGCCCATTTCCTCGGGATGTTCCGCTATTTGAACGTGGGCCTGGCCCTGGTGTTGGGCTTCGTCGGCTTGAAGATGCTCGTGCAACAACCTCTGGAGCCCTACCTGGAAGCGTATGGGATCGGGCAAAAGGAGCTGATCCTGCTCTCGCTGGCCGTGATCGCTCTAATCTTAACCGTGACGGTGATTGCGTCGGTCCTGGTCGGTCCCAAGAAGCCGGTCGAGCATCCACCGGGGGCCCCGACCGAGTCCCCTCCGACGCCGAGCCTGGGAGAGTCTAAAAATGTCTGAGAGACAAGACCAGCTGCAAGCTGCTGCCGTCAAGCTCGGCATCGGCTCGTATCAGCGGCATGTGTTCTTGTGTCCCGGCCCCAACTGCTGCACGCCGGAGGAAGGCCTTGCCGCTTGGGAGACACTGAAACAACAACTCAAGGATCACGGCCTCGGCTCGGGGCCCAAGGCGTGTTACCGCACCAAGGTTGGCTGTCTGCGCATCTGCTGTCACGGCCCGACGATGGTCGTCTATCCGGAAGGGACGTGGTACCACGGCATGACGGCTGAGCGCATTCCGCGGTTTGTCCAGGAGCACTTGGAAGAGAATCGCCCCATCGAGGAATGGATCTTCGCCAACAATCCCCTCGCTAAGGATGACAAGGTGACAAGGTGACAAGGTGACAGGGTGACCAGAAGACTCTCCGGCTTCACCCCGCTTGTCTCTCCCTCTTCCCTTGTCTCTGCTTTCCCATTTCTCGTTTCAAGAAACACCTGGTCTTCTACCGGCCTGTCGCTAAGGGGATCGACATCGTCCGCGTCCTGCAGCTGAGCATCCCGAGCGCGTGGACCTCAACCACTCCTATCACGACACCCTCGGCGCGCTCGCGGCCACGAAGGGCGGCCTGGACAAGCTCCGCTCCATCGGCTATGTGGGCAATAGCACGCCGGCACGCCAACCGCCGACGAACCTCAACTCGAACTGGTCACACCTGAACAGCGTGGCCTACAACCCCGACCTCGACCAGATTATCGTGACCTCGTTCACGTTCGGCGAATTCTGGATCCTTGATCACAGCACGACCACGTCGGAAGCGGCGAGCCATCGCGGCGGCCGCAGCGACCGGGGGGGCGATCTCCTCTACCGCTGGGGCAATCCCAGTGCCTATGGCACTGGCACGCAAGCACAGCAGCAGCTGTTCGGTCCGCACGACGCCCATTGGATTCCCCGCGGACTTCCCGGCGCTGGACAGGTGCTGGTCTTCAACAACGGCAAGAATCGGCCGGACGGCAATTACTCGTCGGTGGAGGAAGTGGTGCTGCCGGTGAACCGCGAAGGATGGTACGCGCGCCCCTCGGGAGCCGCCTTCGGGCCGGAGCAGCCGCTCTGGACTTATCGCGCATCGAACAAGGCGGACTTCTATTCCATGCTCCTCTCCGGTGCCCAGCGATTGCCTAACGGCAACACCCTCATCTGTTCAGGCTGCAATGGCACGCTGCTGGAAGTTACTCCCGAAAAAGAAATCGCCTGGAAATACATCAACCCCACCCAGGGCGCTTACATGAGACGTTATCGGGAATAGCAAAACATAGATATCAAGACTATAACGGATCGAAGAAAAACGGCCTGATTTTCAGGGAAAACACATGCTGTGAGGGTTCTACACAGACACGTTTTTACTATTCCCGATAACGTCTATGCTCTCTGTGGCGAGTCCGGCAGACTTAGAACCGCCGGGCGGCGGTTCCTTGTTTCGGGCGTATCGCTACGGCCGAGATTACCCCGGTCTCGCCGGCAAGGATCTGACGCCGGGAAACACCATTGAAGAGTTGCTGGCACAGTGACGACCACGGCAATGTGGGGGCATCCTGATGTCAGAAGGACCGATCATCGTGAATGTCAAAAAGCAAGGGGGATCATGGCAAAGCACCCGGCGACAATTTCTCCAATCTTCCGGCGCCGTGACGGTTGCACTGCTGACCGAGGAGTTACCCCAGGTGACGGCGTGCGGCGGCGCTGATTCGGGTCCGTCTGGGGTCGAGCGGCTCGGTCGGCTCAAGCCCGGGCAACCGCGGTTGCACTTCACCGCGGCCGATGGGAAGCGATTCCGCGACAACCCCGGCACGGGGCGGGCCCGATACGACCAGAGGCAGCGGCAACATGGACATCGTGTTTTGTTCTGGCGAAGAACTGAGGGAAGGGCCATCCAGGGGGCCAGGCCTCGAACTACGCGCTTCCCTGGGCGGGCTGTGCTCCCCCGTGGCCAGGACCGCGCCGAACTCTTCCAGCATGTGGGAGGCCACACCGGCTTCGCCCGGTGCTTGCGTCTGGCTTGTGCTCGGCTGCCCAGGCGCGTGCTGATCTCTTGCCGGGCGCCCAACCACGTCCACCTGGCCTTGGGGCTGCACCGCGACGGCGACCTCAGCCGCTGGAGGGTCGAGCCGCCACTGCTGGCCTTTCTTGATCCAAGACCGCTGCCGTGGGGCATGGATTGGCGAGCCCAGTCCATAGTGTGCCAACTGAGGCCGAGTTGGAGCAGTCAGGCCAGAGCGCTTCTCGGGGTGCGCCATTGGGTGCGGACGACTGGGTGACAAGGACGGCGGGGCGTTGGGGCTGGAATCGAGCCTGCATCCTTGGGGTCGACCACCGCGCCGCGCCAGCGAGCCAGCGTCGAGACCGGGAGAACCTATCCTGTTCTCCTTGCAATATCACGATGTTCTCTTTGTTCCCAACGATGGGATCGAATACGTAATCGTCAATGGCCAGATGGTTTTGGAACGCGGCAAGCACTTGGGCGCGACGCCGGGGAAGGCGTTGCGGCATAAGAGCGAGGGCCGGTCCGATTCAAAAAAGTCGCCGTGACTGGGATCCTGGAATGATTATCCAGGTCAACCTATCCGGCCTGGGCGGCAGTCTGGATCGGCTCTAGGCTCACGATGTGGACCAAAGCAATGGTCTCATGCCGGTCCAGATAGCCGTCCGGACTAAAAATCCCCACCACGGCCACGTGACGGCCGACCCAGACCATTTCTCGGTGCCGCACGTCAAAGAGGCGGCCATCCGAGAGGTGAACGCGGAAGGGGACGAACGGCTGCTGCATGAGCAGGTTACGCAGTTCTTCGGCTGGCATGATGGTCCTCCTTTCCGAACCTATCGTACACTACGCCGGCCAGAACGTGGAAGTGGCCCTCGTTTATCGCGCCCGCTTGTTGGTCTTGCGATAGGCTCCCGGGGGAGAGCCGGTGCGGGCGCGGAAGACCTGGCTGAAGTATTTCGCTTGGCCAAAACCGCTTTTCTTCGCAATGTCTGCGGCCAGCAAGTCGGTCTCGGTCAGTAGCCGT
>JBGQLF010000363.1:0-8352 GCA_041499985.1 Gemmataceae bacterium | reverse complement strand
CCCGGGCGGCCGGTCGGGTCGGATCTGCCCGACTCCGCTTCCAGGCAAAATCTCGACTGTGTTACACTCGGGTTCCTGGAGCGTACCGCTTTCTGGTGGCTCCGTTCTCGGTGGTGATCTGGTCATGTCCGTCTCCGATTCTTTTCCTGCGCCCATTCCGCCCGCGCCGGCTACACCTTCCGTCCCAGCCGCACCGAGTCCCTTCCGGGGTTTGGGGCTGAGCGACTTGAAGGCCGTGGCGCAGGCCCAGACCTCTTGGCTGTGGCAGGGCTATCTGGCTCCGGGCAACGTGACGTTGCTGACCAGCCAGTGGAAGTCGGGCAAGACCACCTTGGTGGCAGTGCTCCTGTCGCGCCTCCAGAGCGGCGGTCTGCTCGCGGGCCTGCCCTTGCGGCCGGGCAAGGCGGTGATCGTGTCCGAGGAGAGTCCGCAACACTGGTTCCAGCGTAGCCTGAAACTGACCTTTGGCGACCACCTCTGCTGGTATTGCCGGCCGTTTCGCGGCAAACCCCGCACGGATGAATGGCTCTCCCTGCTGGAGCATTTGCGCCTCCTGCATGCGCAGCGTGGCTTCGATCTGCTGGTGATCGATCCGCTAGCCTCGTTCTTGCCGGGACGCAACGAGAGTAACGCGGGCGACATGCTGGCCGCGCTGCTGCCGCTGCAACAGTTGACCACGCAGGGCGTCAGCGTGTTGGTGCTGCACCATCCGCGCAAGGGAGAGCCGCTTTGGAGGTTCACCGCCACTGGCCGGCCGACGAACGGGCGCCCGACCAGACCACGTTGTGGCGCTGGCTCGAGCGGGCTGTGGAGCGGGGACAAGTGCTGCGCGACGGCAGCGGCCGCAGCCACGAGCCGTTTCGCTACTGGCTACCGGGCCAGGAGGAGAAGTGGCGGCAGAATCCGTTTTACATCCCGGAGAACCCGGAACTCAAGCGGGCGCGACAAGCGGCCGAGGAAATACGCAGGCGGCTGCTGGAGGGGTTGCAGGGCATGGACGGCTGAGCGCAGGGCTGGGAAGGGGAAGCCGAGAACTTCGCCTTGCTGGGCACTCGCGAAATGAGCGGCGTGACCCTTTTATCGCTTGGTTGCGGTCCGAGTTGGCTTGGAGTACAATCGGCGTAGTCATGGCGAGAACATGACCCGGTACGGAAGTGACGGGGATTGGCCTTCCCGCTGGCCCAGGAGCGGAGTTACGGCGTGAAGGTGTGCGATTCGGGGAGGACAAGAGTGCAGCTCACGGCAGTTTTCATCGAGGTGCCCGAAGGGTACGTCGCGTTCGTGGAAGAGCTTCCCGGGGCCAACACGCAAGGCGATACGCTTGAGGAGGCACGCGCGAACTTGCAAGAAGCCGTAGCGATGGTTCTGGAAGCGAACCGGGAATTAGCTGAGAAGTCGTTGGCTGGTCAGAAGGCGACCAAAGAGCCGTTCGTGTTGCCCGCGTCATGAAGAGGCAAGAGTTAATCCGGCATCTGGAGGCACACGGGTGCTATCTGTTCCGGGATCGGGGCAAGCACAGCATCTACGTCAACCCAGCGAACAACCAGACCTCGGCTGTGTCGCGAGAGCGGATAAGGGGACAGCGTAGATTTCGGCTCCAATGGATCCGAAATCTACGCTGTCCCCTTATCCGCTCCTTTGGCTTCCGGGGGTGCCTACGTCGGACGTAGCGTACGGTACGGCGGAACATCCAGCAGTCCAGCGTCTGGAACGTCCTGGAGGAGACCACCGTGCGGAAGTAGTTCGCCCCTCCTCGGATGAGGGGGTTGAGACGCCGGAGGACTTCCCGGACTGGCTGTCCGTGGAGTTGCCGCCAAGCGTCCCGAAGCTGCTCGCGCAGCCCGGCTACCGATTGCTGGCTCGGTTTGATCAGCCGTTTGTACCCCGACTCGCTGGTCTGGGGCGCCGCGTAGTGCCGGATGTTGAAACCCAGAAACCGGCCCGTTACTTGGGGACGTCTGCTGGGGGAGGTATCTTGCCTGTCTGGTGGAAGGCAGGCGAGCTGCCGGCCCCTTCAGGCGGCGGATACACGTTGACGATGGCGGCCAGCGCCTGCTCATAGTCGCCGGGAATCGGCTCAAAGCCGGTGATCTTCCACAGCGTCATCAACTGTCGGCCGCGCAGGTTCTGGTTGGCGGTCAGCATGCCGCTGCGGAAGCGCTCGAGCAGGGCCTCGTCCAGGGCGCCGGCACGATAGGCGACCACCGCGGCCGGGAAGGCTTCTGACTTGTGCACCTCCTTGAGCTTGGCGAAGCGCCCGGGCTTGCGCCGTTGGTAGCAATCGAGCGCGACGCCATCGACGACGGCCACCTGGACGACCCCGTCCACCAGTGCATCCAGAGCGTCCTCCGCGTTGGCCGGCGTGGTGATGTGGGCAAAGAAGCGTTGCCGTTCCTTGCCGCAGAGCTGGCACTGGCGTTCGACGAACAGGCGGCAGTGTTCCTTGTTGCCGCCCTGCAAGGCTAAGGTTTTCCCTTGAAGGTCGGAGAACTCCGTCGCGGGGCAGTCCTGGCGAATCAGCAGGTGGGCCCGCAGGTACGGGTGTTGGTTGACGATAATGACGAGAGGACGTAACTGCGGGTATTTCTGGCGAGCCCAGGCGAATTCGACCCCGTGGAAGACGCCCAGTTGCACCTGATCCTTGACCAACGCTTCGCCGAGTTCGAGGGCATCTCCGAGGGTGCGGAGGTCGCCGTGGAGTCCCGTCTGCGCGTGCATGAGAACCTGGAAGATCTGCGTCGAGGCGTTGAGCAACGCTACGGGGAGGTCGCGGAAGATCGAGCTGACCAGGCCGATGCGGACCGGGGTCTGGGGCGTGGCTTCTGGGTCGGCGACTCCTCCGCAGAGGACGCCGGGAACGGACACGAACAGAGCCAAGGCCGTGGCGACGGCGGCTCGGCACACGATCGGGGCGCGCAGCGTACGGTGTGGCATGACACAGGCTCCTTGTGCCAGCGCTCAAGGCGCTAGGATGGTTAGCGACGCGTGGACGGGTGGCCTGCCAAGCCAAGCAAGCCCAGCGAAGATGCGCTGCTCAGGGGAAGGTGCTACCGCGAATTCGCTGGGCGTCAGGGGACGGAATGGATTATCCCGAGAAGCGAGGAGGACGATCGGTCACCTCGGTGCTGAGGGGACTTTCCACCATGAAGGTCTATCCATACCATGCCGCTGTCAAAGCGACTAGATCGGTTTTCGCAAGTCTTGTGCGGATTCCTGCCTGCACACGCCAGCGGCCTGCTCGCGGCCTTCGATCGCTGCATTCTCGACCTGATGATGCAGCGGCACGCCGCACGGAAGCAGCGTTAGGCAAGGAAACACGCGGGGGGCTGGACAGGAGCGGCCGCGGCTTGTCGAAGGGTAAGCTACAACGCTGCCTCACCCAGGAGCACCCCATGCCCGCAACGCCTGTGGTGTCCGAATGCTTCCTCATCGCCATCGACTACGCCCAGAAGCTGGCGCAGATGATCGTGGCCGGGATGTACGATTGGGACCACGACGACCTCATCGCCGCGAACTTCCCGCTTGAGGGCCAGGGCACAGTCATGGCGCAGGTCCTCCACCTGCCCGCCCATCCTGATCTCACCAGCGAGGATGAATCCGGTGTCAGATCATTTTTCTGATTGAGAAGAATGATCTGACACCGGATTCACATCCTGACACCGGATTCATCTGACACCGGATTCGTCGGATTCTCTGGGGCTACCGTTTGCCCCGGGCCGGGTCGAAGTTCGGCAGGACGTAGCTATAAGCCGTATAGCGCATCTCGCTCCAGGCCAGCTCCGGGACTGGGTGTCCCGGGAATAGCGGCCGCTTCACCGGGAGGAACCGGACGCGGACCCGGATCGCCGACCGCCCCTCGGTCAAGTCGCGCGGGATCAGGAACTCGTCGTCCCGGAACCGCCGATTCGACGTCTGCACGTTGTGCAGGGTGGCCCCCAACTCGCCTTTCGGGTCGGAGTAGACGCACGTGTTCGACCCGGCAAGATACCAGATACCTGCCCGGCCCCAGGTGAGCGACTCACCCTGCTGGCCCGAGCTCGCGTCCGCCACCTCCACCTCGGCGCGCTGGTTCGGATACGAGTAGTCCAGCTTCCGGCGGAGCAGGACGCCGAGGTTCTTCGGCTCCAGCTTCAGGGTGAATTCCGACGCCCCCTTCGTAATGCGGCCCCGGTCTGTGTGCGCCGGGAAGACCTCCCGGCCCTTGATTTGATCGACGCCCCACTCGTAGCGCGACGTGACCTCCGTCGGCGGCGACGCGCCCGGGGAGGAATAGGCGTGGGCCTTCTCGCTGGCCTCGTCACCGACTTGGAATTCGTCCGTCCGGACCAGCGCCGGGGCGGGGGCGCCGTACCAGTACGTGACGGTCTCGTAATGCTCCTTGGATTCGTTCGTTCCGCCGTGCTCCAGGCAAATGCGGGCATTCTTGCCGAAGGGCATCAGGTCGGCCAGCAAGAAGCGGTAAGCCGACTCAATCTTGTCTTCGTCGTTTTTGAGCGCTTTGGCGTTGGGAGCGCCGACTGGGTGGCCGGCGAAGGGCAGTGTCATGGTGCGCCCGCCCCAGTAGTCGCCGCCGCCGCCCCACTCTTCCGTCCCGGTACCCTGGCCCTGTGGGGTCTGGCTGTCGTCGAAGAAGAATCGCGGGTCGCCCTCCAGGGTGTTCAGGACGGCGTTGTGCGAGAAGATGAACGACGTCCCGGTGAAGTGGCCCGACCATTCACCGCTGCCCTCGGCCTGGCGCGTGTCCAGCAGCACCAAGTCCTTGCCCGCCTCAGGGGCGGGGTGGTCGGCGTAGGTAGCATGGAAGTAGCCGACGTGGCTGGCCGGGTCACGGAAGGGAGTGTACCGCACCGACCACCGGACGTCCGCGATCGCCTCCCCCGCACCCACCAGCTCGATGCGCGCCGATTTGAAGAAAGGCATGGGGAAGTAACACGCCAAATGGACCCGCTGGTCGTCGAACCGGACGTGGATGGGGAACCCCTTCACGAGGTACTCCTTGCCGTCGCGGTTGTAGAGGGTGCCGGTGCCGTAGAACAGGGCGACGAGGGCGTCGATGGAAGGGTGCGACCGGTCGTCCCAAGTGACCCGTAACCGCGCCCGCCCGAAGGCGACGGCCGACTCCTTGGGTGCGGACAACTCGAGGGCCCGGAGCGTCGCGGGCGCCCGGTCGATCTGCACGAGTCGGACGGCCCTTTTGGCCGGGAGGGCAGCTTCGCCCGACTCGGCGCGGACGCCCGCCGCGGCGCCCTCCGGAGTGCCGGGCCGCGGTGCGAGGTCGGTGCCGGCGCGGGCGAGCAACGGAAGCACCGCAGGGTCGGGCGGGGTCTTGCCGTCCCACGGCCGCAACTCGCGGGAGAGGCGGGTCCCGCGCATGTACAGGTGGTAGATGTAATAGCCGGTGCCGTAGCGCGTGCGCGAGTAAGCCATGCGGAACGAGCGGTCGAACGGGACCGGCACCCACGACAGGTCGGCCCCCTTGGTCTGCGACCAGGTCCAGGCGAGCGGCTGCGGGAACAGGGCCTCGGGCAGAAAGACCGAGTTCGGCACGGGCTTGTTTGGGTCGGCGGTGCTGCTCTCCCGAACGATGTGGTCGGTGCCATCGACCTCGTAGTGCCAGGGACTACCGTGCCAGTGGTTGTAACGGGCGAAGTAGAGCACCCCCTTGCCTTCGACGTCGAGCGAGACGTTGAAATCGTCGCGCTCCTGGTAGAGGAAGTGGCTGGCGTCGGCGGACTCGTTGCCGCCACTGCGGTCGTAGGTGCTGCGCAGGTACGCCCGTGTCCCGAGGCGCTGATACGGCCACCGCTCCCACTGGAGGTAGGCATCGGTCCCAACGGGGATGACGGGGGGGTCTCCAGCCGAGGCGGTAGGAGGCAGGGCCGATACGGCGATGCATGCCGCCATCGCGGCGCGGAGGAGTGATGTCATTGTGGTACCTTTCTCGGTAGTGTCCTCGTGCTGAGACGATGAATGATGAACGATGAATGATGAACGAAAAGTCGTTCTTGTCTTCCGTTCATCGTTCATCGTTTCAGCGAGGTCAGGACGAGAACAAGTTGAGCTTCCACGCCCCGTCTTCCAAGACCATTTCGAGATCGCGGGACTTCCCGTCGGCGTACTCGAATTCGACCTCGACACCGGCTCGGGTTCCACGAACGTCTTTGATCTTGGGCTTGCGCCCAACGGTCCCGCGCAGGACTTCGATGGCTTTTGCCTTCTCGCTCGGGTTCGGCTTCCCCTTTTCAGCCGTCCGTTCCGCGGCTTTATCCCTGATTCGGGACTGCGACCTGGTGGACAAACCTTCCCAGACCTTGTCCTGGTTTCCGCTCTCGAGCGCCTCCAGAAGCTGCACGAATGCCGCTCGGGCCATCGACTGCCCCTCGGGCCCGATGACGGGGGGGAGATCGGGAACGCGCGCACACCCCGCGAGGAGCAACGACAGGAACGCCATCCTGCCGAGAATGGAAGACAGGTGCTTGAGCACGGTCACCTCACTGGATGGAAACGAGCGCCGGGGTTCTCCCCGCCGGGAGAATCCAGCCGACTTCGAGAGACCTCAGGCAAGTCGAACAGAAACTCAATCGAACGTGGTTTTCGGATTCCCGTCCATGCGGTTCGCCAGGTTCGCGATGATGTCATTCGGGTCAGTCGCCCCGCCGCCACCGCCCCCGGGAAGCGCGAGCGAGAGATCGTCGGGAACCAGCCGCACGGACCCGTCGGCGAAAACGAACTGGGTTCCACGCGGGTGCCGACTTGAAAAGTTCCACTTGTCGCCATTGCCTCGATTCGGACTCCACGACGAGCCTCCGGTCAGGGTCCACATGGTAGCCCCGTCCTTCCCGGCCACGTAAACGCCGGACCAGATCGCGCCGTAATAAATGATCGTGGGCGAGACGTAATACGAGGACTTGCCGTAAGCCCGCTCGCCGACGACCACCGTGTTGCTCGAACCGTCGGTGATGTCGGCGAACCGAATTTTACTCGCCTGGTACATCACGCCGTTTTGATTGAGACTATTGCCGCTCGTTGTATTACTACCACCGACTGCCCCGTAACTGGAATAGGCGTGGAATCCGCGCTGGTCGTTGAGAAGCGGCGCGAGATCCGAGGGGCATATGTAGCTGCTAATCTGAGTTTGGCACAGCAGCCCCAGGGCGCTGCCAGCGGGATCCGTTAAGTTACCCGGAATCGCGTTCGTGGTCGGATTGAGCTGATTGTAGAGAGCTCCCTGCTCGATATACGGGAGGATCCACGTCCCCCACCCCCAGCCGGGAGGGGCGGGATTGTTCGTAGGAGTCGTCCCGGGATTGCCGACAAACGCGGGTGGGAAGGATCCCTTCGTGTCGTAGTAGTTGTGCAGGGCGAGGCCGATCTGTTTGAGGTTGTTGGCGCACTTCATGCGGTTGGCGGTCTCGCGGATCTTCTGGATCGCGGGGAGCAAGAGGCCGATCAGCACGGCAATGATGGCGATGACCACCAGCAGCTCGATCAAGGTGAACGCGGCGCGCCACCGCCGACCCGGTCGGAAACATGGCGACATGGAATGCACCTCCTCGACGTCAAGAAAGAAAAAGGAAAAGAGTTGGCGGACCGCTTGGCTGGCGTCACGGATTCACAGGGTGTTATACTCGACGCGAGCCGGTTTGACACGAGCGCCGAAGCGCCAGCGAGGGAACATCCCTCGCTGGCGCTTCGGGCTGCTCTGAAATTAAGCCATCTACCTGATTACCTGTTCAGAGCAGGACGGCCATTTTCATCGGTTCTGGGTGCCGCGTAGCGGCATGAGAGCTTGTGTCAGAGGGCACCGAGCCGATGGCAGTAAGGGAGGTCATCATGAAGATTGCGGTAACGGGAGCGACCGGGTTCCTGGGGCGCTACCTCGTGCGCCAGCTCGCGGGGGCGGGCCACCACCTGCGCTGCTGGTATCGCCCAGGCAGCGACCGGGGCGGCTTCGACGTCGCCGAGGCCGTCGAGTGGCTGCCCGGATCTCTGGGGGATCCCGCCGCGGCCCGACAGCTCGTTGCGGGAGCCGATGCAATCGTCCACGCGGCCGTGCAGTGGCAGGGACCCCGCAACCGGGGGCGCGGCAGCCACGGCGCTGCCGACGCCTTCTTGGGGATCAACCTCACCGGCTCCTTGCAACTCTTCCAGGCAGCTTTCGACGCCGCGGTCGCGCGGTTCGTGTTTATCTCCACCTGCGCCGTGCATGAAGTGATCCTCGACGACCGGCCGCTAGCCCGGATTGTGCACAGGCCGGGCTTGCCCGGCGCAAGTGCTGGTTAACAAGAGACTTGCGGATTTTAGTGTTCGTACGATCACTAGTTGCGCAAGGTCCAAGCCTGGTAACGACTT
>JBGQLF010000362.1:0-8361 GCA_041499985.1 Gemmataceae bacterium | reverse complement strand
TAGCTCCTCAACGGCGATGGGGATGCGGAATCACTTGGCAGCTACTATTGTCTTCGCCCAGCTGCATTTGGGCAATCCTGGGGTACAGGAGGGTGATTACTCGGACGGACTCCTAGAGAATCTTGAATGCCCCCTTTCCTGCTGTTGGAATAGGGACATCATGGATTGCTCCGATGCCAATTCACGATGTCCCCTTGCTCACTGGTGTCTATGGCCACGTTGTAAGGGCGATCCTGGCATGATAGCCTGGATGTAGTGTGCGCTTGAGGTCACATGCGTGCTATCCAGAGAGGAACATGGACAAGCTCCAGGTCTTGTGTCTTGGCATCATACTGACTGGATGCGGTAGAAGCGAGACAGTTTATCACGACAAAACTGCCAGTGAAGACAAGAACCAGTCCCTGTATCAGGACAAGTCCTTCACTGTCTGGCTTCATACCTTGCAGGACAGCGACCCCGGAGTCCGCCAGCGGGCTATCTACGCTGTGGCCAAACTAGGTCCGGCAGCCCGAGAGATTGTGCCTGTGCTGATCAAGGCGGCCTCAACCGATAGAGTCTGGCACGTTCGTGCTGCTGCCCTTGATGCACTGCGCAACATTGACCCAGGGGACAAGGAGGTAGTCCTCGCTTTCACTGAGGCGTTGAAAGACCCGGATCCAGGCATTCGCATGACTGCTGCACAGGCCCTCAAGGATAGCGGTCGAGAAGGCAAAACGGCGATCCCTGTGCTGATCGAGATGATGCAAAACACAGATGAACTCTGTCGGATAGATGCAGCGTGGGCCCTATGGCGCATAGACCACCGAGCTGAAGTTGTGCTTCCCGTACTCCTCGAAGCATTGCAGGATAAAGGTGCTGATATTCGGCATTGTGCGGTGGCTGTCTTGGAAGAAATGGGCGCGGAAGCGAAGCCTGCGGTCCCTATCCTAACTGAGTCCCTAAAGGATCAAGAAGAAAGTGTTCGCAAGAGGTTTATCCAGGCCCTGAGGAAGATCGACAAGGAAGCCGCAGCCAAAGCAGGCATCCCCTAACCCCTTTCTCAGACAGAGCCTGGAAGACTCCTCTCCGGACCGATGATTTCGGCTCACGCCTGAATCCGACGGTGCCATCGCCACGATTCCCGAACTCGCCTTGCCCTTTCTGCCTTTCACAAGCCAGAATACGAGTATGGCATGAGCGATCCTTCTTCGCTTCGGGTGGACCGAGGGCCGATCGCCACCAGTCAAGAGCCAACCAATGATGCAAGAAACCATTCTCCAATCCGTCGGCCGCACGCCTTTGGTCCGGTTGCGCCGCCTGGCGGAAGGGTTGCAAGCCAGCGTTTACGTCAAGGTCGAGTCGCTCAATCCTGGAGGCAGTGTCAAGGACCGCGTTGCCTTGGCCATGATCGCCGAGGCCGAGCGGCGCGGTTGGCTGCGGCCGGGCGGCACCATCATTGAAGCGACGGCCGGCAATACCGGCGTCGGTCTGGCCATGGTCGCCGCCGTCAAGGGCTACCGCTGCATCTTTGTGCTGCCCGACAAGATGAGCGCGGAGAAGGTCAGCCTGCTCAAGGCGTATGGCGCCGAGGTCGTGATCACCCCAACCAATGTCGCTTCCGATTCGCCGGAAAGCTACAACGGCGTGGCCGATCGGCTTTCGCGCGAGGTTCCCGGGGCCTGGCGTCCCAATCAGTTCACCAACCTGGCCAATCCCGAAATCCACTACCGCGCCACCGGCCGGGAGATCTGGGAACAGACCGAAGGCCGCGTGACCGCTTTCGTGGCCGGCGTCGGTACCGGGGGAACGCTCTCCGGCGTCGCTCGTTATCTGAAGGAGCAGAACCCCGAGGTGCGCATCATCGGTGCCGATCCGGAAGGCTCGGTGTTGTCGGGCGACACTCCGCGGCCGTGGAAAGTCGAGGGCATCGGCGAGGATTTTGTGCCCAAGACCTTTAATAGTCAGATGGTGGATGATTGGGTTCGGGTCAGCGACGCCGAGTCGTTCCATACGGCCCGGGCCCTGGCCCGCCGCGAAGGGATACTGGTAGGCGGTTCCAGTGGCACGGCCGTGGCAGCGGCTCTCCGGTACGCACGCCGATTGACAGGGGAGCAACTCGTGGTCGTACTCTGCGCTGATACCGGTCGCAATTATCTGAGCAAATGCTTTGATGATGCCTGGCTCGGCCAAAACCACCTCCTCTGGCACGTGCCGCCGGCGCACTCGCTGGGCGATCTGCTGCGAACGCGCGGCCCGCGCCAGCTGGTGACGATCAGTCCCGAGGCGAACGCCGCGGAGGCCATCGAGATGCTGCGCGCGGCCGGCATCTCGCAGCTGCCGGTGCTCGAGGATGGCAAGCCAGTGGGCAGTGTTCAGGAAGTGACCCTGGCTCGCCTGCTGCACGATAACCGGGATCCCAGCCTGGTCCCCGTGGGCGAGATCATGGCCAAGCCGCTGCCGCATTTGGACGTAAACATGCATCTCGACGAGGCGTATCGGCTGCTGCTGGCCGGCAACACCGGCGTGTTGACCGTCAAGGATGGCAAGGTGTTGGATATCATCACGCGCATTGACCTGATTCACTATTGGAACCAGATGCGCCGCCACGAGCCGGAGCAGGCAGCGGCAGCGAACCACAGCTACGTTGGGCAGGGGACCGAGTGAGCGTGGCTCAAGGCGTCATTTGCTCCTGGGCGAGCAAGTCGCGTTGCTGGTCGATCCGGCGCTCGACGAGGGAACGGGTTGGGAAATGGAGCGCCAGGATGCCGATCCCGACGAGCGCGACGATCGGACTCCAGACTCTTCCTTCCACCAGGTAGGCGATCAGCCAGAAGTACACCGCTCCCTCGATCAAGGCGGCGCGGATAATCATATTCGTTTGAAAAACCCCGCACCAGGCGCCGCGGTCGTTGGCCGATCCCGCCTGGGCCAGGTTTCGCCGCTGAGCAGCGAGGAGCCGGCGAGGCAGGAGGGCATGGGCCAGCAGGATCCCTGCCGTGAGCAGAACGCCGACATTGGTGAGCATGTCCTGGCCCGGTGGTTGCGGCAGGTTGCCCAGGGTGCGCAGGGCCAAGGCGATGACCAGGAAGATCGTCGAGCCGCTCAGGAGCCCCGCCATGATGATTTGCATGGTGCGAACCTGTTGGCGGGGCAGGGCATCTTCGTTGGCATCGAACATCTTGCACCTCCTCCAAGTGGAGCGGGGCACGGATCTGAAGATTCCAGGCCGAAGACTTCTGTTAGGGTAAAATCTACTGCTGCTCTCGACAAGCACGAACTCGGAAGGATCCTATATGCCATCTGACTTCCCGCCCTACGGTTTCGCAACTCTCGCCATCCACGCCGGCCAGGAAGCCGACCCGGCCACGGGAGCGACGGTGGTGCCGATCTACGCCACATCGACCTACACGCAGGAAGCCCCCGGCCAGCACAAGGGCTACGAGTATTCGCGCAGCGGCAATCCCACGCGCACGGCGCTCGAAACCTGCCTGGCAGCCCTGGAAGGCGGCGAACGTGGCCTGGCCTTCGCATCGGGCCTGGCTGCGACGACGGCCGTGCTGGCCATCCTCAAGCCGGGCGACGAGGTGGCGGCCGCAGCGGATCTGTACGGCGGCACTTTTCGCCTGCTCGAACGGGTCTTCAAACCCTGGGGCCTCGTGGCGCGCTACACGGAGGACCCCAGCCCCGCCGGCTTCGCCAAAATCGTCACGCCCGCAACCCGGCTCGTGTGGATCGAGACGCCGACAAACCCGCTCCTGCAAATCCTCGACATCGCGGCCCTGGCCGAGCTGGCTCATCGGGCGAACGCGCTCCTGGCCGTGGACAACACGTTCGCCTCGCCGTATTTGCAGCAGCCGTTGCGCCTCGGCGCCGACCTGGTGGTGCACAGTACCACGAAGTACCTGGGTGGGCATTCCGACGTGATCGGCGGTGCGGTCATCGGCCGGCGCGAGCTGTTACAGCCGATCGCCTTCTATCAAAACGCGGCCGGCGGCGTGCCGGGTCCGTTCGACGCCTGGCTAACCCTGCGGGGGATCAAGACATTGGCGGTGCGCATGGAGCATCATTGTGCCAATGCCCGGCGCCTGGCTGGGTGGTTGGCCGAGCAGCCGCAAGTGCGGCGGATTTACTATCCGGGTCTGCCGAACCATCCGGGCCATGAGGTGGCGCGACGGCAGATGCGCGATTTCGGCGGCATGATCAGCGTCAGTCTCAAGGGTGGTAAGGAAGCGGCGCTGCACCTGCTGACACGGACGAAGCTCTTCAGCCTGGCCGAGAGCCTGGGAGGCGTCGAGTCGCTGATTGGCCATCCGGCGACGATGACGCATGCCAGCATTCCCGCGGAGATTCGGCAAGCGCGCGGCATCGACGATGGCCTGGTGCGGCTCAGCGTCGGCATCGAGGACGTTGAGGATTTGCAGGCCGACCTGCGGCAGGCACTGGCGTGAGCAGACCTGAGCCCGACGCGCGAGCGAGGAAGGTTCCCTCGCTGGCGCGTCGGGCTCAGCGAACATCCTGCAAGGCGTCGCGGTACTCCCGGGGAAGTTTCCCCGCATGGAAGCGGACGTTGCGAGCCTTTTCCGGCACTTCGACGATCTTGGAAAACCGCGAAGTGCTTCCTGCCACCTTCGTCAGCGGGACCGTGTAGCGGGTGCCTCCGCGGGCGGCGGTGTACCCTTTCCGCTCATAGGCCGTGCGGCTCTGTTCATAATCGATCTTCATGCCGTGCACGGATTTCCCGGTGCGCTTGGCGAACGTGCCGAGGTGCCAGTCCTTGACCTTTCCCGCGACGTAGACCCGATGGACCTTCGGATACAGCGCCCGGCTACCGCTCCTCGTTTCCTGCGGCAAGTCGTAGGTGACATACATCTCCTCCGCGCCGCCCTTGTATTTCGCTTCCGTCGGGGTGTAGTGGTGCTTGGCTGGTGTCTTCATGGTTCACCTCCCCCAGTGCTCGTCGTAGTCCGGGTTGGTACCAATCTCCTTGGCGCGGCGGTTGATGTTGCGTGCCGTGTTCGTGAACTCCTTCTTCGCGACCTGGCGCAGCTTCGTCGCCTCGCTGCCGAACTTCGTCTCCCAGGACGGCGCGTACGTGAGCGTGATCAGATAACCGGCCCGTTTGTAAAGCTCGCTCAGGGCCGGCCGGGATTTGGCCTGGGCGACATCCCGGCGAATCTCCAGGAAGACCTTCTTCAAATCGGTCTGGTTCTCGACTTCACCGTAGATATGGGTGTCTTGAGCCATGGGTTCATTCTCCTATCGCTGAGAAATCGGGCCGTCGTCACAAACTACCCGCCGTGGTTCACGGCTCCGGCCGAAGCTCCTCATAGCTTCACCGTTTCTCGCAGCGGCGTCCTCTCCGCAGCGCTTGCCGCCAGCTCAGCTTCTGGAAAAGGCGTTTTCACGCTCACCACGGGGCAAGCAGCCCGGCGCACGACCTGTTCAGCCACGCTGCCCAACAGCAACCGGCTCAGCCCGGTGCGTCCATGCGTGCCCAGGATGATCAGGTCCGCGTGAATCTCCTGGGCCACGCGGAGGATCTCCGTGGCGGGTTCGCCTTCCTCGAAGCGGCGTTCGGCGTGGACGTCGGCGTCGGGGATTACCAATCGGATGAGCTGTTCTTGCGCCTCGTCCAAGTAGTCTTCAGGGACAGGCGGCACGATGCCTTCGCCGTAGACGACGGTCGGCGTCGTCGCCACGTGCAAGACGATCAACCGCGAGCCATAGTCCCGGGCCAGCGCGCAGGCTAGCCGCAACGCATACTCGGAACGCTCGGAAAAATCGGTTGGGTGAAGGATAGTGTGAATCGGTAACATCGCGTGCTCCTAACCAAAAGGCCAAGGGAAGACGTAAAACCCCTGGTAGCCTACAGCTCTCAGGAAACACTCTTGCTGCGCAAGCCACCGCTCCCAATCGCGCTGGCAGCTTCCTGTTAAGAGCGACGATCCTCTTGCGAGCGGCGCGAGGAAAGCGGCCGGGGCGGCAGTCCCCATATTCTTCCCGCAGCCCCACCCTGGGCTCCCCAGCGGTCGAGGTCGGCGACCACTCCGTTCCTTCGTTCCGGGAGGGCCGCACCTAGCAAGGCTCGCTCATCGCCCGCCTCAATTAAGATGAAAGAGCAAGTAGTGTGCCAAAGAAGAAAGCTGTGGCTGGACAGGGAGAGGCTCCCCCGTCATGATAGCGGTGCAAACCGAACGACGTGGTGTCGAACGTAGCCACAAGCGTCCTCGCTTGTGGCTGGAGCAGCCCACAAGCGAGGACGCTTGTGGCTACGATCCGACAACAGGTCCCCGGATCCGGCCTGAGCAGAGTACCAGTTTTCTTCCAGCACAGGAGTCTTGGACGATGATCTTCAGCTTGGCTCATCCAACGAGAACAATGGCGACGTGTGCGAGTCTGTTGAGTTGGCTCTGGCTTGCCTCGGCGGCGTTTGCCCAGGACCGTCCGAGCGGAGTCGCTGCCTCGAAAGCCGATGTGCTGGCGATGACCTCGCTGTGGAAGGGCGAGCGCTTCCCCGACGGACGGCCCAAGGTTGGCGACGATCTTCTGCGGCGCCTGAAAGCTATCTCGATTGAAGATACTTGGGAGCTGTTGCGGAAGTACGGCTACGACAATCAATTCGAAGGAGGCTGGCAGATGCTTCGCCCGGACGAACCCTTTGTGGGCCGGGCCCTGACTGCTGCCTACCTTCCCAGCCGGCCCGACCTGGTCGAACACACTATGCGCGTCGGCCAAGCGGAAGGTCGCATCGGCCGGTCGAACTCCTGGCCGATCGACATGCTCCAGAAGGGGGATGTCTACGTCGCCGATGGTTTCGGCAAGATCATCGACGGGACGCTGATCGGCGACAATTTGGGCACCGCCATCTTCACCAAGACCGGCACCGGCGTGGTGTTTCATGCCGGCGCCCGCGATCTGGCCGGCTTGCAAGAGATCAAAGGATTCAACGCCTTTGTGCGCGGCTGGGATCCGTCTGAGATCAAGGGCATGGTCCTGGCGTCGATCAACCGGCCGATCCGCATCGGCCGAGCCGTGGTGCTGCCGGGCGATGTCATCCTCGCCAAGCGTGAAGGCGTGATCATGATCCCCGCGCATTTCGCCGAAGAGGTCGTGGCGACCGGCGAGATCATTATCATCAAGGACGAGTTTGGGCACCAGCGGCTGCGGGAGGGCGTTTACACGCCGGGACAGATTGATAGTCGCTGGACCGATGCCATCAAGGCGGACTTCTTCAAATGGCTCGAGTCACGCAAGACCAAACCGACCATGCCGCTCAAGGAGATTGAGAAGCATCTCTAAACCGGTTTACGCTTGACCTGGCGATGGGGGCGCGCGACCATTCGTTGGCTGCCGGGGGCAAGTTGAGCCTCCCTTGCCAGCAGCTGCCCCAACTCGCCGGTCAGGCTATTGCGGTGGGTAATCGGCTGCTGGCGGTGTCAGCCTATCGCGGTTCAACTGTAGGTGGCTGTTCTCAAAGCGGTTTCGTCATGATACCCTTTCCAAACAAGACAAAACACGGCGTCGCTCTGGCTCTTGTAGTGGCCGGCTTCGTGAGCGTTTCCCCTGCCAGTGGTCAAGCTACGATCACCAGGCCCGTGGTTTCCGAGGATGCTTGTCCGCTCGAGGCCATCGCGCCCGTCGCTCGCGACGGCCACCGCGGCCAAGGTTTCCTACGCAAGCCACCGGGCGCAGGGCCGTTCCCCGCTCTCGTGTGGATTCACGGTGGCCTACGCACGGTCCCGCTGGACGTACTCAAGGACATGGCGCTCAATAGCGCCAATCCCTCACGTTTCCTGGCGGCGGGCTATGTCGTCACGATCATCACCTATCGCAGCCGGGATCACGATCCGCAGTCGACGGTTTCGCTCGAGGATTGTCTCGCCGCCGTCGAACATTTGCGGCGGCTTTCCTTCGTCGACCCCAAGAGCATCGTCGTTTTTGGTTGCAGTGGCGGAGGCGACCTCGCCCTGGAGATCGCTGCGGCGACCAACGTCTGCGCCATCGTGCCGGAAGAACCCGCCAGCTTCATCTTCGCGGGTATCGTCAATGTTAACTTTCCCAAGAAGGGCGAGCGCTTCACCGCGCTCGATTTTCAGACAATCGGAGACGATCCCAAGCGCTTCTACACCCCGGAATATCAGAAGCTCACGCGCGCCAAGATCGGAAGGATTCTATGTCCGATCCTGATGTTGCAAGGCGACCAGAACTGGGTCGTCCCGTTTAACAACCAGGTGCTGATTCCGGAGCTCCGCGCCGCGGGTAAGACGATCCAGGTGATCTCCTACCCCGGCGAGCCGCATTGCTTTGCCTTCTCTGGCAACCGGCGGCCCGCTGCGGCGCTGAAGGCGTTTCAAGAGACCGACGTTTTTTACCGGCGGTATC
>JBGQLF010000361.1:0-8383 GCA_041499985.1 Gemmataceae bacterium | reverse complement strand
AGCTCGAACCGGAGAACCGGTGCCAGCGCGCCGAGCCCGAACTTGTGCTGCCACGCCAGCCGTGGTCCGAGCATGGCGAGGTTGAGTTCGGCAAAGCGCAGCCAAGCCTCAGCCCCGGCGTCTATGCCGACGATCAGGGCCACCAGCCACGCGAGCAGGCGCCCGGCCTGGAGCAGGTGCGAGGTCGTGCTCGCATACGCAGGCAGCGCTCCCTTGACCTCGTCCAGGCTTTGGCCCAGTTCGTCGAGGGCCTGTTCTTCTTCCTCGAGGCGATTGTCGATCTGGTCGGTGACCAGGGGCAGCAGCTCCGCAAACGAGTCGCCGAGCAGGATCGATTGCTTCATGGCTGTCTCGTACTCCTCGCGATGCTGCAAGGCCTGATCCAGCTGCCCGTGGGTGACCTGAAGGGTGGTGGCGAAACGGGTCAGGGTGATGCGGAGTTCCGGCCAGCGGGCGACGGCGTTGTCGATGCCCTTGTTCGCCTGGCGCAGTGCCGCGGCGACTTCTTTCAAACGCCGGGTGTCACGCAAGATGCGCGCCAGGTCGCCACCGAGCTTGGGCAATTCTTCGACCAACCGGGCCGCATGCTCGGGCACATCTTTGAGCAACGGCTCGACCTTGTCTTGCTGCTTGAGCGCCAGGGCCAAGGCCTCGCGCGTCTTGACCACAACCTTGGCACTCTCCGTCAATGAAGTGCGCAGTGCCGGTAAATCCGCGGCCATGTCGTCCATTTCTTTGCCCGCAGCCTGGACACCCGTGGCAGCCTTGTGCATGCCTTCGGCGATCTCTCGGCCTTGGGGCCAAAACGGACGCTGACTCAATTCCAGCCGTACGCCGTTGAAGGTCAACACCGGGTACGTGTAATCCGACAGCCGGCTTACCTGCTCCGCGCCGGTGCTGAGCGAGGTTTCTAGCCCCCGGAAGCCGTCGCGCATCGCATCCAGCCGTTGAACCTTGATGAGCCCATTCATCTTCGCCAACCCCTCGCCAAAATGGGCGAGGCTATCGTGCACCTCGCGCACGGCGCGCAGATCCGGCGGCGCGTTGCGGAGCAGGGCACAGAGCCGGCGTGCATCCGCCCGCAGCGCCTCGGTCGATTCCTCCAGGTGATCGGCAGCTAACGCAGCGGACGGAACCACTTTCTCGTCGAGGAACGAGGCCATTTCACTCAGTCCGGTGCTGAGCTTGCCAATCGTGTCCGGATCGAGTGTCTCCGCCAGGCTCACCAAGCCAGTCGCCACATCGCCCATAGCATCGCGCAACGTGGCAACCGTCTCGAAATCAACTTGCTGGGAGCGCAGCAGGGTCGTCACGGCACGGGTTTGCGTTCGCAGCCGACCGGCCAATTGACGGAGCTCGAGCCGCTGTAGGCCCTGGACCTGCTGGCGTAGGAGCCGGACCTGCACTCCAGCCCGGTCGGTGACTCGGCCCGCACTGCCGAAGGTACGCTCCACGGCATCCGTGGTCGGCAAACAGGAGCCGAGCAGGACCAGAGCCGCTGCAATCCCCAATTCGAGGAGTCCCATCGTCAGAAAGACGGCACGACGCATGTTCCAGCTCCGGGCGCAGAGAGGAAAGGCAAGCCCACTATGAGCTATTGTAAATCATTCCCTCCCCGGACGAGAGCCGAATTTCTTGGTCTGGGCAAAAACTGGCTGAAGAAGGGCGGTCCGAAAGCGTGTTGCAGCCCTGTAGTGCATTGCAATCTCTTCAGGGGGCCATTACAAAGAAGGAATGTCTGACCGAAATCCTTCGGATTGGAGGTCGGTATGCCGCTCCTGGTCCGTATCTACTTCAATGGGGTCTTCGGCGGGCTGGGCGGCCTGCTCGGCTGGATGCTGTTTGGCGTCTTTGGCGACAAACACTCCTCGGACACCGGGCAGTGGCTGCTCGGCGGAGCGTTCATCGGAGGGTTCGTGGGCTATTTCGTCGTCAGCGTCGAGGCGATTCGCGATCAGTCGCTGCTGCGCTTCTGTCGGTTGGCCTCCTACGGCGTCGTGCTCGGGAGCCTCGGCGGCACGCTGGGCATGTGGATTGGGGAGCAAGTCAATTATGTGCTGGTGTACAGCTTGATCCAGCTAATGAGCAGCCGAGAGGGGACCACCGCGACGCTGCGCGGCCTCGGCGAGGTGGTGGCGCGCGGATTGGGATGGATGGTCCTCGGACTGGCGGTTGGTCTCAGTGAGGGGATCGCGGCGCGTTCGCTGGGCAAACTGAGTTACGGCAGCCTGGGAGGGGCTCTGGGCGGCTTCGTGGGCGGATGCCTGTACGCGCTGCTGAAGACGCTGGAAAAAGGATCGATCACGGCCAGCTACGTCTGGGGCGAAGCGCTGGGACTGGTAATCCTGGGTGCCTGCATTGGTGGACTGTCGGCCCTGGTGCAAGGTGTCTTTCAGCTCGCCTCGGTCAAGGTGGTCCGTGGCTGGCAAGAGGGCCGAGAATATCCGCTGCTGCGCACTGACAACCTACTCGGGCGCGATGAACGGGCCGAAGTACCGCTGTTCCGGGATATGCGGGTGGAGAAGCGCCATGCCCTCATTCAGCGCGAAGGCAACCGCTTCATCCTGGTGAATCAGGAAGCGCCGCCCGAACAGACGCGCATCAACGACACGCCGGTGAGCAACTGCCAGGATCTCGTAGACGGCGACCGGATTCAGCTGGGGAGTATTGTGCTGCGCTTCCAGCTGCGCACCGCCCGCGGCGTGGACAAGGTGACAAGCTGACAAGGTGAGAAGGAGCGAAACCCGTTCTTCAGCGATCTAAATAGCTGCACGGATTGGGGAAAGTAGAACGGAATTCATTCCGTTGGCTTTCGCGAACGGAATGAATTCCGTTCTACTTTCCCTCTTGCGGGGACTTATTTAGCGCATCACCTTGTCACCTTGTCTTCTGGAATTGATTTATGCTCGTGTGCTCGCGCTGTCACCGGACCAACCCTGTCGACGCGGCGTTTTGCCACTTCGATGGCGCGGAGCTGCGCCCCGTGCACGACGGCAGTACCTGGGCTCGCCAGACCCGTTTACCCCATGAGTTCGTCTTCCCTTCCGGTCGTCGTTGCCGCACCTACGAGGACCTGGTCGAGGGTTGTCAGGAGGAGTGGGAAGCCGCCCGCTCTCTGTTCCAGGAGGGGGTGTTCCGGCAATTCCTGACCAGTGCCGGCCGCCTGGACTTGGCCCGCACCGCTCAGCAGAGCCACCAAAGCCAGACGGACCTCGACCTCGCGCTCGATGCCTTCCTCCGCACACTGCCGACCACCGTCACGCAGGCGCCGCGTCTGGATTTGAGTCCGCGCCGGCTGGTCCTGGGAACGTTGCGGGCCGGGGAGACGCGCCAGGTGCACTTGCTGGTTTCCAACGAGGGCAAGGGACTGCTGCACGGCTCGCTGACCATTGCGCAGGGAAGTGCGTGGCTGCTGCTCGGAGACGGCACGAGCCGTTGCGAGTGCCGGCTCAAGACGGCGCGCGAACAGCAGCTCTCGCTGCGCATCGACACCCGAGGCCTGCCAGCGGGACAGAGCTATTCCGCGAAAATCACCGTGATCACCAACGGCGGCATCGTCGAGGTGCCGGTCCGCTTCGACTTGCAGGCACAGCCGTTCTTGCCGGCTCCCTTCCAGGGGGTCAGCAGCCCGCGCGAGATGGCTGAGCGCATGCGGGAGCAACCGAAAGAGGCCGTGCCGTTGTTGGAAAGCGGTGCCATCGGCCAATGGTTCACGGCGAACGGCTGGACCTACCCGGTGCAGGGAACGACCGCCAAGGGCGTGGCGGCGGTGCAACAATTCTTCGAGGTCATGGGCGTCTCCAAGCCGCCCTCGGTCGAGCTGGCCGAGTCGGAGTTGAGCTTCACCTGTATGCCGGGGGACACGGTCTATGGTCAGGCGACCCTGCGAACCACGGCCAAGAAGTGGATCTATGCCCAGGTCGACAGCGACATGCCCTGGTTGCGGGTGACGACGCCTCAGGTCAGCGGGCCGCAGCAGACGGGGCTGACGTTTGAGGTTAACTGCCGGCTGCTGGAGGTTGAGCGCAACCATGAAGGCAAGCTGCACATCGTGGCCAATGGGGGACAAACTTTAACGCTCCCCGTGCGCGTGAATTTGCGCCGGCCATACGAGGTGCCGTCGCGGCGCCGCTTCCGCCCACTGCTAGTGGGAGCGTTGGCCGGGCTGCTGTGCCGGCTGCTGCTGGCCGGGCCCGCCGATTTGTATGCCCGGGTGTTGGCCGCCAGCCCCGCTCCGCGTGTTGCGGCTGGGTCCTTCGCCAGCTGGCTGGAATCGCCGCTCGCGCAGGGCGCTTTTGTGAAGCACTTCGTTCTGGCCAGCTGGTGGTTGGGGGCGCTGGTGGGGGGCGTGCTGATCTGGAAACGGGCCAGCCGCAAGACGGATCTGCTTTTCGGCCTGATCGCTGGTGCGGTCGCCAGTGTCGCGGGAAGCGCCACCCTGGCCTGCCTGATGCCGGTAGGGGATTACCTACCGCGCGCGCTCTGGCAGCAACTGGCTCGGATCCCAGCAGGCACCGGTGGTCCTGGAGCCGTGTGGTGGTGGACGGCCGTTTGGATCACGACAGCCGTGGCGAGCTGGACGCTCCTTGGGGCAGGTGCCGGCTTGGCGCTGAGCGGGGCCGGCCGACCGGGAACGGCGCTGTTGGCCCGTGCGAGTGACATCCTGTCTCGGATCTTGCAGCGGTGTGGTCTGAAGCGTGCGGCGCGCTACTTTGCGCTGCCGTGAACGGATATCTCAACGTCCGCTTCCCCCAGGCCACGCTTCTTCCGTTCATATGCTACGCTTCAGGCGAACGCAGAATGGTTCCTCCTGTCGACGACCAGGGGATACCTTCGGCTGATTGAGGGTTCCCATGACAACGGCGCGCTTCACCACCCGCTTTGCCTCGTGGTCCCGACCTCAAGCCATCGCCCTGCTGGTCGTGTTGGTCATCGCCCTCGCTGTGTGTTTGCTGCTGGCGGTCACGCGCCCCACGCTCTCCACGCCCGGCGCAGCGTCCCAATCCTTTGACGGGGATCTGTACCGCGCGATTGTCGAGCGGGTCCGAGCTGGCGAAGGGTATTACGACGCCGCCGGCACAGAACTTCGGGCCCGGCGGTATCCTACTGGCTCGATCTTCAACTGGCGCACGCCCCTCTATGCCTGGGTCGTCGGCAAAGTCCCCGAACCGCTGTGGGCGCAGATCTTGTTGTGGCTGCCGGCCATCGCGACGCTGCTCCTGGCCTACACCGAGGTCCAGCGCGAAGCCGGAATGCAATGGGGCGTGGCGAGCCTGCTGCTCCTCGCTAGCGCGCTCTCCTGGACGGTGATCGGCGAGGTGTACCTGTTCACGGAGCTGTGGGCGGGTGTGCTGATCGCGCTGTCGGTGTTCCTCTATGGACAGGGCAACTGGCCGCTGGGGCTGGCCGCGGGACTGCTCGCCCTATTCTTTCGCGAGCTGGCCTTGCTCTATGGTCTGCTCGCCCTTCTGCTCGCCGTCTGGGAAAGGCGCCACCGCGAGGTGATCGCATGGATCGCGGGGCTGGCCCTCTATGGAGTCTACCTGATCCTGCACGGTCTCCAGGTGACTGAGCGTATTACCATCGCCGATCGCGTCCATGCGGGTGGCTGGATCCAGTTCGGCGGGTTGCCGTTCGTCATCGGCACCTGCCAGATCAATCTCGTGCTGATCAACCTGCCAGGGTGGGTGAGTGCCGTGTGTTTGCCCTTGTCGCTGCTGGGGTGGGCTGGCTGGCGCGGCGCCACGGGCTGGCGCGGCGGGCTGACCGTCGCCGGCTATGTGGTCGCCTTCTTGGTGGTTGGTAATCCTGCCTTTAACTGCTACTGGGGGCTGATGTATGCTCCCTTGTTCGCCTTCGGCTTGTTGGGGGCGCCCGTTGCCCTACGCGATGCGTGGGCAGTCGTTTCGAACTCCGGACCACAAGTCACCGATTCCGCTGACGGGGATGGAGAAAAGGCCCCCGAGTTGGTGGAAGCCGAAGTGGGTTGAAGGGGATACCTTTCCATTTGGTTTGCTGCCAGCCTGGGACGAAATGGCCGAACCACCCCTTGACCCGAGAAAATGCTCCGCTTCCGCCGCCATTGTGGTATGCTAAAAGCCGGTTACGGCAGAAGTGCGTGGTCCGTGCAGAGTAGGACAAAGACCACCCACTTCGCGCAGGCAGCACCTTGGAAGCAGGTCACCCATGATGCCGGCCAAACTCCACCTCGAACGGATGATGTATCGCAATAGTATTGCCGTCCCCGGCGAGTCCGCCGCCAGTTATGCGCTGGTAAAGCTGATCCCCACCGGAGGCGAGGATGCAGGCAAGCCCCTCCATTTGAACCTGGCCCTCGTGCTCGATGTCAGCGGCTCCATGTACGAAGAAGATGGCACCGGCGTGAGTCGGCTGAAGCGCATCCAGCAGGCGGCTACCGAGGCGATTCAAAAGCTCAAACCCGAAGACACCCTGGCCGTGGTCGCCTTCGCCCAGGACGCCCAGGTGGTGCTGCCCGCTACGCCTCTTCGTGACAAGACCAAAATCGAAGAGGTGATCGACCGTATCGATCGCTTTGACGTCGATCCAGGCGGCACTTCGATGGACCAGGGCATCGCCCTGGGACTGGCCGAGGTGGAAAAAAACAGCGGCCCCGGTTGGCTGTCGCAGGTCGTCGTCCTGACCGATGGCGAGACGACCGGCGAGGAGATGTGCCGGCAACTGGCGCGAGAGGCGGCGCAGAAGAAGATCCACTTCACCGTCATGGGCGTCGGTACCGAATGGAACTCTAGCCTGATCAAAGACCTGGCCCAGTTGGCCGAGGGGAAGTGGTATTACATCGATGTCAGTGAAGCCCAAGAGGCCGAGCGGGTATTCCTCACGGAGTTCGAGCACTTGGCCGCCGCGGCCTTTACGGATGTCGAGATGCACCTGTGGCCGGTCAAGGATGTCAAGGTCAAGCGCGTGCGCCAGGTGGTGCCTGAGATCAAGGACCTGCCCCTGGCGGAGGTGGAAGAACGCCATCTGTTCGCCTCGCTCGGTACGCTCGAACGCGACCATGCGGCACGCTATATTCTCGACCTGAGTCTCCCCAGGCGCCCGGACGGCAACTACGTGCTTCTCCAGTTGGATGTGAGTTACGATGTGGGCACAGGCCAGCGCGAGAGCCTCGGCAAGGTGCCGCTGCAAATCCAGTACACGGAGTCGGGCCAAGGGTACATCAACGCCGAGGTGGCCCGGCACATTGACGAAGTGCAGATCTTCGAGCTGAACAAGAATCTCCAGCAAGCCATTGCCGCGCAAGACAAGGCTGAGGTCCAGCGCGTGGCCGAGACGATCACCAAGAAAGGCGAGCTGCTCGGACCGCGCGCCGCCAAGAAAACCATGCTGGCCCGGCAGGTGTTGCAAGAGCTGCACGCGGGTGGGCGCGTCTCCAAGAAGACCCAACTGGCCGTCGACGACGTCGCCCGCATCGCTGCGGAAATGCCTTTATCTAGTCCGTAGTCCGTAGCAGAAAGGTTGGTGTCTTCTTGCTACGGACTACGGACTACTGACTCCGGAGGAAATAGGAACCATGGTGACATGTCCCTATTGCCATTTCGCGAACGAAGACGGTGCTTTGTTCTGCGAGCAGTGCAAGTCAGACCTGGGGTTGCCCGAGTCCGCAGCCGTGGAGGTGCCGCTGCCAGCGCCGGATGCCGGTTCGCTGATTCCTGTCGCAGCCGTGGCAACACAACCGGTGCCGTTCGCGGCCGTGGCGGAAGTGGCGGCGCCGACCGGGGAAGCGCTGGTCGCAGATGCGGCTCTGGCCGAGGCGGTGCCCGTGGCGCAACTTCAGGTCGACGGAAGTGGCTCGCCACTCGCCGCAGTGGCCGTCGCCCTCACTGAGCCGATGCCCGCAGCCGCGGAGACTATCCAAGGCTTGACCGCGCCGGCTGCGCCTCCCCAGGCACCGGTGGCCGCTCCGACCCCATCCCGTGCGCTGCCGCCGGGCGTGCAACCCAGGCTCGTCGTCGTGCGGGGGCTGCGCATGGCGGCCGAGTATCCGCTCTACCCCGGTCCGAACTACCTTGGCCGGGCCGATGAAAAACCGGTTGATATCGACCTCGAAGATCAGGAATCAGCCGAGCGAATCTTCTCCTCCCGTCAGCATGCCGTCATCCTGTTTGAGGAGGGCACGCTTACGATCGAGGATCTCAATAGCGCCAACGGCACCTTCGTCAACCGGACCCGCGTCCATCCGGGGCAAAAGCGTCCGCTTCAGGAACAGGACATCATCCAACTCGGGACGGTTTGGTTGAAAGTGCAGATCTAGACGCCTGTGACCGGGCCACGATGATTTATGCCTCAACTGACGCGCTGCCCACACTGCCTGGAGCCACTTCAGGTTCCTGATCCCATGGTT
>JBGQLF010000360.1:0-8403 GCA_041499985.1 Gemmataceae bacterium | reverse complement strand
TGAAGGTGTTTCAGCTGCCCCAACCACCCTGCGGGGTGTCGCCGCGCGTAGCGAACCCGTGACTTGACGAGCCGGATGCCTTAATTGGGCCAGTCCGGATCTGTGGGAGCCGTGGGGAGCAATCCCCACGGCGACCCGGCCCGTAGAAGGCCGCTCCGGCTGGGGTCAGGATCCGTGATACTCGGGGTTCTGTCCCTGTTTTAACAGGTTTTCCCGGCGATTTTGCCACCGAAGCACCTTTTTCCCGATCGCTCCGCGAAGGAGAGCGGAGTACAATAACAGCCAGGGATCTTGAACCTGAGAGGAGGTAGCCCATGTCCGCCCACCCGTCGATCGAATTGCTCGAGCGCACGCACACTTTCCCTGGCCCGTACATGTTCAAGGTGATCGGCCGCAATCAGGATGAGTTTGTGGCCCGGGTGCTGGCTGCGGCTCGGGAAGTGTTGGCCGAGGATGCCGAGTTGCCCTACAGCCTCCGCGAAGCAACCGGAGGACGACATATCTCGGTAACCCTGGTACCCACAGTGCAGCAGGTCGAGCAAGTGCTCGCCATCTATCGGCGGATGCAAGTCATCGCTGGCCTGGTCATGCTCCTGTAACCGGAGGCGACGCTCGCAAGGTCCACCAGATTCGGTGGCAGGGAGCGGCACGTCTGGCTACGATGGGGAATCGAGTACCCGCCCCGGTGGATGGATTCCCTGCCAGGAGAGTGCCCATGCACCCTTCGACCTCGAGTTTGCAACATCCCGTCTGCACACGGCGTACAGCCGTGCAAGCCGGCGCCATCGGCCTCCTCGACCTGGGGATGAATCATGTCGCGGCGCTGCGTGCCGGCGCCGGCACTGCCGCCGAGCCACCGAGGGCACGGACGGTCATCTACATCTTCCTTTCCGGTGGACTCTCCCAGCTCGACAGCTTCGACTTGAAGCCCAACGCACCCGACTCGATTCGCGGTGAGTTCAAGCCGATCGCCACCCGGACGCCGGGGATTCAGATTTGCGAGCACTTGCCGCTGCTGGCCCAGCGAAGCCATCTCTGGGCGCTGGTGCGCTCCTTGACGCACCCCACTAATGGCCATTCCGAAGGCCATCAGATGATGCTGAGCGGACGCTCGGAACTGCCCCCCGGGTTCGATGGTACTCTTCCGAAGCCAACCGATTGGCCCTCTATCGCCGCCGTTGCCGGGGACCAGACCCGGCCCCGCAACAATCTGCCGCCGGCAGCCATCCTGCCCGAGAAGCTGATTCACTTCTCTGGGCGGATCATCCCCGGTCCTTTCGCCGGGCAGATGGGACGGGGGCGCGATCCCTGGCTCATCGAGGCGTCTTCATACGACCCGACCGCGTACGGAGCCTATCCGCAGTATGAGTTTGATCACCAGGAACGCCAGCGAACGCCCAAGCGGCAAGTCTTCCAGGCACCCAACCTGTCTCTGCCCGAAGGGTTGGGATTGGGCCGGCTCGGCCAGCGTTTGGACCTGCTCAAGTACATCGACGAACAGCGCCGCGACCTGGAGCACGCGGCCGGCACCGCCAGCTTCGACCGCTACCGGGAGGGGGCGATCTCGCTCTTGACGCAGGAGCGGATTCGCCAGGCGTTCGACTTGATCGGCGCGCCGAGGAAGGTGCTGGACCGCTATGGCCGCAACGCTTTCGGCTGGTCGCTGCTGATGGCCCGGCGGCTCGTCGAGGCCGGCGTCAATCTCGTGCAGGTGAACCTGGGCAACAACGAGACGTGGGACACGCACGGCAACGCGTTTCCGCACTTGAAGGACTTCCTGTTTCCGCCGACGGATCAGGCGTTGTCGGCGCTCTTGGATGATTTGCAAGAGAGCGGCCTGCTGGAAAGCACGCTCATCGTGATGGCCGGCGAGTTTGGCCGAACGCCGAAGATTTCGACGCTGCCCCAGTACTACAAGCTTCCGGGTCGAGACCATTGGGGAGCGGTACAGACTGTGTTCTTTGCGGGCGGTGGCGTCCGCGGCGGCAGTGTCGTCGGCGCGTCCGACAAGATCGGCGGCTACCCCGCTCTGGATCCCCAGAAGCCGGAAAACGTGGCCGCTACCATCTATCAGTCCCTCGGCATTCCGAAGACCGCGATGTGGCATGATGCGCTGGAGCGCCCGCATCATGTGTATCACGGCGAGCCGATTGCTGGATTGGTGTAGCATAGAATGGCTCTGGGGCTTGTGGTTGCAGGGAATGAGAAGTGCGGTTCCGAAGAGAGGGTTGAAACATGCCGAGCGTTGAAGTTCTGCGCACCGATGCGAGTTGGATTCAGAAGACACCTAACGTGTGCGGAGGCCGTGCTTGCATTCGGAACACACGCATCACGGTCTGGGGATTGGAGGAATGGCGAAGGCTTGGTCTGTCGGATGCTCGGATCATGGAGCATGTCCCTGGTCTGACGCAGGCCGACCTGGACGCTGCGTGGGTGTACTATGGGCAGCACGCAGAGGAAATCGACCACGACATCAAGCAAAATGAGGAAGCCTAAGGCATGGCCCGGCTCTACGCCGATGAAGACTTTTCCGAACCGGCTGTCGAGGAGTTACGCAAGTTTGGGCATGACCTACTGACGGTGCGTCAAGCCGGCAAGGGAGGCCAAGGAATTGATGATCCTGACGTGCTGGCCTTCGCGATCCTCCTGGGGCGTGCCGTACTGACATGCAACCGATGGGATTACATCAGGCTGCATACACGGGTTCGTCCTCATAGCGGAATCATCGTCTGCACGCGTGACGATGACGCCCTCGCTCTGGCCGTACGTATCCATCAGGCCATCGTGAACTGCCCCATCCTGGACAACCAGTTGCTGCGGATTAATCTACCGGCGACACCGTGATAGCTGCTGATCGCTCCTTCCGAACGAGAGGACCCGATTCATGACCGACACGCACGATGACCTCAAGCAATACGTCGAAGCCGGCGCGGGCATCTTCACCATCCGCGGCAGCGGCAACTGCCGTACCTGGAACGGCATCCAGTACAAGCCTGGCCTCTCGGCAAAGAACGTCGGCTCGAAGAAGCTGTCGATGAACGTCGCTACCATTCCGCCCGGCGGTGTGGCCTATGCCCATATCCACGTCGATTTTGAGATTATGCTCTACATCCTCCAGGGCCGCGTCCGCCACGAGTACGGACCGGGCCTCAAGAAAAGCGTCGATAACCAGGCCGGCGACTTTATCTACATCGAGCCGGGAGTGCCGCACGAAGTGTTCAACCTCAGTAATACCGAGCCGGTCGTCGCCGTGGTGGCTCGCTCCGATGCCACCGAATGGGAGAACATCATCCCCTACGACCGCAACACAGGGAATTGATAAGGAGACCCCATGCCTCCCCCCTTGGTGTGGCTGAGTAGCAGGGACTGTAGGAACCTGTTGACCGCGGACATGGCGTATGAGGCGGTCCGGCAAGCACTGGCCTGCCACGCTCGCGGCGATTTCCAGCAGCCATTGAAACCGTACATTCGGCCTCTCGGACATGAGCGGGAGTACGAGGGGGGGCGCTTTATCGCCATGCCAGGGTATCTCGCTGAGCCGCTCCACGTAGCCGGCATCAAGTGGATTTCCGGTTTCCCATCGAACGTGGACCGGGGGCTCGCGCGTGCCTCCGGAATCCTGGTCCTGAACTCGGTCGAAACCGGGATTCCGTTAGCGGTTATGGACTGCACGGCCGTGTCGGCCTGGAGGACAGCCGCCGTGGCCGCGATTGCTTTTGATCTATTGGCGCCTCAGGTGCCGAGAAAGGTCGGCATTCTTGGCTCAGGCCCCATCGCGCGCGCGATCCTCGAGGCCCTGGTGTCACGCCACGAGCGGAACATTGCCCGGCTTCACCTATTCGACCTGCGGAGCGACCGTGCCCGGGAGCTGGCACGCGAGCTATCCGGCTCGTCCTCGCATCCCCTTCACGTATGTGACAGCAGCAAGGAGTGCGTCGAAGAGGCCAACGTCGTGGTTACGGCGACCACGGCTTCCCGGCCCTACATCCAGCGCGAATGGGTTGGCCCCGGCATGCTGATCATCGCCCTGAGCTTTGAGGACTGCACCGAGGAACTGTTCCTGGCCGCTGACAAGGTCGTGGTGGATGATTTTGACCAGGCCTGCCGGGAAGGCAAGTTCCTCCATCGACTGGTGCAGGCAGGACGCTTCAGTCGGGAACGCGTCCATGCCGAACTGGGCGAGCTCGTGGTCGGCGCCAAGCCCGGCCGCGAATGTCCCGAGGAGATCATTTACGTCAACCCGATGGGCATGGCCATCGAGGATGTGGCCCTTGCCCACGCCGTTTATCAAGCCGCCCTCGCGCGGGGTATCGGACAAGTCTTGCAGCCCTAATCGGGGAGTTCCGCGTGGAATTCAAGAGCCTGGTGCCAGGACGATCGCGGCAACAATCATGGCAGCGACGGCGGCCAGGAGTGGAACGGCGACGCGCTGGATCAGACTGAACGGCTCGGTTTTGGTCAAGGCTGCGGTCATCAGCACGACAGAGGCGGCGGGGGACATGGTCCGGCCGGCAGCCGCAGCCAGCGCCACCACGGCTCCGACATGGGCCGGGTCCAGCCCCGACCGGAGAGCCGGAACCGCAAAGAAGCCAAACAGGCTCTGGGTGGCGGCCACACCCGAGCCGCACAGCGCTGCGAAACCCAGCGACATCAAACCCGCGGCTGGCAGCAGCAGAGCCGGAATCTCCCCGATCGAATCACCCATCAGGCGGGCCAGGCCGATGGCGTTGATCCCTTCGCCGAGGCAATTGGCAGCCACGATCAGAGAAATGATGTTTGTAAACGCGTAGCCGGCTCCCTCGAAGAAGGCCCCGGCCACCTGCAAGGCCGATCGCGGCGCTACCAGGGTGGCCACGGCGACACCTACGAGCATGGCGGTGCCAACCAGGCGGCTCTCGAAGCGGCCGGGAAGGGCGTTGTCATTGGGGCTTTCCAGCCACTCCCTCGGAATCTCCCACAGCTTCAACGGAGGCGCAAAGAGATAGAGCAAGATCAACGGCACGAGCGGAACCACGGCTTTCACGAAATGGACCTGGAACGACGGCTCGTTAGCCCCTTGTTCGGGCTGGATATCCGCTTTCTGGTCCGTCTTGGAACTGGACCTGCGGCTGAGACCCCAGAAGGTGGCGATCGCCACCGCCAAGCCCAGCAAACCCAGGGGCAGGACGCGCTGGACACAGTGCTGGCCGCTGATCTCCAGCGGAAGCTTTTCCGCCCTGGCTGCCGCTTCACTGGCCACGACCACCACGCGCAGGTCTGAAGCGGCAGGATTGAGCAGCTCGCCACCAATGGAACAGCCCATCAAAAGGGCGGCCCCGATTGTGGTTCTCGGGACGCGCGCAGCCAGGAGGATCGAAATCACCGCCGGGCCGATCATCACTGCCGTGCTTGTCTGGCTCCGGATGGGAATATTGACCAGGTAACCGACGAGTACCGTGCCCGGAATCAGCAAGAGGCGGACCTTGCACAGAGGACGAACCAGCAGGTGCACCAGGTGCTGATCGCAGCCGGTCAGGCGAAGGACGTAGGCGAAGCCCAGGGCGGTGCAGATGGGCACCACGAAGCGTTCATTGGAAAAGGTTTCCAGGAACTTCCGGACGATGGCGAAAGGTTTCCCGGCCAGCATTCCCAGTACCAGGGCGCCCAGCAGGAGGCTGAGGCGTACGTCCACTCGGCGATAGATGGCATAGATGGACAGCAGAACGACAAGCAAACCCAGGAAAACGGTCATGGGGAATTCTGGACCAGCTTTTGTGGAGAACGATCCGGCGGAGATTCATTGCAACAACGTCAGCCATGGGGCCCGCCGCCTCAAGAATCCATGCAAACCGTGTAGCGAGCCAGACTGATTTTGACAGCCTCCAGGGAGCGTTCGTCTCCCTGGTTCCGAATTGAGCCACACGGTCACGCTAACGATTCTCGCACTTGATCTGGGCAAGTTCAAGCCGGTCTGCACGCAATCCGCACGCTACGCCGTGGAAAACGTGGCCTTTCGGTGTACAACAACCTCCCGAGGCCGTTTCACCAGCCGTTCTCGGAGACTCCGTTTCATGGATCCGCTTATGCAGGCTGCGATCGACGAGGCCAAGCAAGGCCTCGCGGAAGGCGGCATCCCGATCGGCTCGGTCCTGGTCATCGACGGCCAAATTGTCGGCCGCGGCCACAACCGGCGCGTGCAGCGCGGCAGCGCCATTTTGCACGCCGAGATGGACTGCATTGAAAACGCGGGCCGGCTATCCGCGCGCGATTACCAGCGGGCCGTGCTCTATTCCACGCTCTCGCCTTGTGATATGTGCAGCGGCACGGCTCTCCTGTACAAGATTCCCAAGCTCGTCATCGGCGAGAACCAGTCCTTCCAAGGCGCTGAAGCCTATCTGCGGACGCGCGGGGTCGAGCTGGTCATCGTGAACCATCCGGAGTGCATTCGGCTCATGCAGAACTTTATGCAAGCCAAGCCGCAGCTCTGGAATGAAGATATTGGCGTGTGAGGGTCAGGGATCAGGGATCCATCCTGAGAACGGAGTACGGATCCCCGCTTGACCCCTTTGGCGATTCACGTAAAAAATCTATTTGCCTCCTCCTGTCACGGATGATACCCTTCGGCCATGCTGTAAGGTTCCGAAAAGCGATTCGCTTTCTCGGTAAGGTAAGTGTGCGCGACGTAGCAACTCCTCGGCGTGAGGAGCCTTGGTTCGCTCTCCTTTCCTGACCTGGTCCGTGCCTGAGAGTGCCACTGCAATGAAGGAGCTGGTCGTATGCCGAGTCCAACCAAGTCGATCGTGATTGTCGGTGGCGGGTTCGCGGGCGCGGACGTCGCTCGGCATCTCCAGCATGGCTTACCACCGGGCTGGGAGATCATTCTTTTCAGCCAAGAAAACCATATCGTTTTTACCCCCTTGCTGGGCGATGTCGTGGGCTCCTCGATCAATCCCATGCACGTCGTGGCGCCGATCCGACAACTGGCACGCGGCGTAACCTGCCGTACGGCCGCGGTGACCGCCATCGACTTGCAGAAGCGGGAAGTCTCCTACAAGACTGCCGCCGGCACGGAGGCGCGCCAACCCTACGACCAGCTCGTGCTCGCTTGTGGCTCGGTCGTCAATCTCGACATCATCCCGGGCATGTCGGCTCATGGTTGGCCCTTCAAAGTGCTCGGCGATGCGATCGCGTTGCGCAATCATCTGGTTGGGCTGCTCGAAAAGGCCGAGGTCGAAATCGATCCCGTCGTGCGGAAGCGTTTGATGTCCATCGTCGTGATTGGCGCCGGCTTCAGCGGCGTCGAAGTCGCTGGCGAAGTGTCGGACCTGCTGACGATGAGCTGTCGTTTCTACGGCACCTTGAAGCCCAGCGACATCCGCGTGACCATCCTCGAAGGACGCGAGCGGGTTCTGCCGGAAATGCCCCCCTCGCTGGCCGACTTCACGTTTCGCAAGATGACCAAGCGCAAGATCGACATTCGCCTCAATACCTTGGCCCAAGCCGTGACCGAGCAAGGGGTGCGGCTGAAGGATGGCACGGCCATCGAAGCGGGAACCGTGATCTGCACGATCGGCACGACGATCAATCCGCTCATCCGCACGTTGAAGCTGCCGATGGTGTATAACCGCATCAAGACCGCTCCGGACATGCGGGTGGAGGGGCAGGACCGGACCTGGGCACTGGGCGACTGTGCCGCGGTGCCGAACGCTCATGACCAGAACCTGTCGCCGCCGACGGCCCAGTTCGCCATGCGGCAGGCCAAACAGCTGGCCGGCAACGTGCTGCGGGCCCTCCGGGGTGAACCCACTCGGCCGTTTTACTTTAAGGCCCTGGGAATGTTTGCCGCCATCGGCAACCATAGGGCCGTCGGGGTCATGTTGGGCCTGCGCGTCTCGGGGCTCTTCGCCTGGTTCCTCTGGCGCGGCATTTATCTGAGCAAGATGCCGAGCCTGGCGCGGAAGGTCCAAATTGCCTTCGATTGGTTCTGGCAAATGTTCTTTGCGCGCGACATCGTGCAGCTCAACCTGGAACAGACCCAGCGCTTCAGCCGCGCTCATTATGAGGCGGGTCAATTCGTGTTTCACAAAGGGGAACCCGGCGACAAGTTTTACATTATCGAGCGGGGCCGAGCGGAGGTGTTCCTGGATGAAGACGCCCCGCCGGTGCGCGTGCTGAATCCGGGAGAGTATTTCGGCGAGGGCGCTCTGATCAACAAGGCGCCGCGGGCAGCCTCGATCCGGGCCGAGGAGGCGCTCGATCTGATGGTCGTTGACGAGCATGCGTTCACCCAGCTCACCGGACACTTCAAAATGCTGGGCACGGCCCTGGAGCAGTCGGTAAGGCGCAACGAAGCGTCCAACGCCTGGATGCGACTGGCCAAGGATCACCCGCGCTTGGAGTTCACTCGCGTCCAGGACATCATGC
>JBGQLF010000359.1:0-8416 GCA_041499985.1 Gemmataceae bacterium | reverse complement strand
TAGGAAGGAACGAGCCAAACGGCACTACCTACTACCATCAGCAAGGACTATGGGGTTTGAACATAGTCAGAATCATAACTATCGCCGTGAACGGCTACCTCATTGTCGAGCCGACGCAGATAGACCTCGGTAGCGCCCTGCGTAACACGGAGATTCCGGCCTCCTTTACTGTGCATAACTTTACTGAGCGTGACGTGACACTACTTGGAATCGCTTCCGGCTGTAGCTGCATCGTTTTCGACGACTTCCCGCTCTGTCTTCCTGCGGCGGGAAATCGTCAAGTCGCACTTAAGGTTGTGCTGAAAGGACGGAGCACTGATTTCCGACAGGACGTTGTCTTCTTTACCGATTCGCCCCACAGGCGGGCCATCAAGATCCACCTTGTCGGTACAATCGTCGATGGTGAAGTATCTCCCCATTCCGAGGACCCCGTTAGGAGGGAATAACCATGCTGGTCTTCGTTCGTCGGCTTCTGAGCCTCTTCTTGGGTTCCGTCGCCCTTGCGTCGTTCCTTGCAGCTCTGGCCCTCTGCTGTCTTCCCCCCACCGCATCGGCTGACGATGGCCGTAATGGACCGTTGATCGTCAGCAACTGTTTTTTTGACTGTTGGTGCGATCCGTTCGCCTCTTGGCCCAATTGCTCCTTCTTCCTGTGCAATCAGCCAGGAGAGTGCACGCAAGTATGCAACTGCGCGCAGAGGGGTGGCACCTGGACAACATGTGTGTGTAGAGCCAAGTAAGTTTCCCTATGGTGGCTAAACGATGTCACCTAACCAGGACTCAGGCGTTTTTCCACGGGGGATTTCAAGGGGCGAAGCCCCCTGCCTAATTCCACTGTAACCGCTCGTAGGAAAGCCCCAGGAACGCAGGGGAGCCCAAGAATGTGTGGACATACGATCACGGGTGGGCGTAACCATGATGGTTGACTGGTCCTGCGCCCATCGGGGTCCATAAACGGTCCCAGTAAAAGGTAGAAAGAGGAACGAAGGGAGCCGGGGCTGTTTTGACATTGGAACACCCTGCGTCGGCGGTTGGGCCGCGGGCAAGTTTGAGGTGGGAGCGTGGGGGTGGGGCCTGAACCGGCGCTGTAGCGGAAGGGCGGCCTGCCGGTGGAGCGCCGGGCAGCTGCGTGGGACGGCCGCCCTTCTGCTGAGCCCTGCGTTCGGCCCCGAGGAGACAAGGAGAACAGTCCACATGCGGCGGGTCGCGCACTTCCATGCGTTGATTACTCTCCTGGCCTCGTGGTGCATCTTCTGGCTTCTGTCGCCGGCACAAGGTGACCAGCTTCGGGAGCGCTTTCTGAGCGAGGCGCCAAGCGGCTGGCAGCGGATTGAAGACTGGAACTCTGCCATGGAATGTGAAGGCACGTTGAGAACAGTCGCCAGGGAAATCAAAATACCGGTACCACCAAATGCCCGCATTCCCCCGCTTCCCCAGGAACAAATGACACTTCGTTGCCGTCAAAGGAAGGACAGCATCCTGGTACAAGCGACCTACCCGGACCAGAAGGCCAAAGTCTTTGCTATAAACCCGCGCTATTCCTTCATGCTGGAGGAAAACAACGCGCCCGCCGGCCAACCGAGATGGCGTGTAACTGGAATCACGAATACCGCCGCACCGTCGGTGAGCCCCGTACTCGGCGGTGAAGGATTTGATGCCTCGGTACGCGGAAGAATTGCCGAAAAATTCGGCCTATATTTGTTTCCCGCTACAAGCTACGCTTCATTCGGACTCTGGAGACACATGGTCAACCAAGAGGGCTTTTCCATTACCAAGATCGAACCTCTCCAAAGCGGAGGTACCGAGCAGCTGAAAGTCTACTGCGTCTTGCGCTTTAAGGATCATCTGGGCAAGGAATACATTGATGATGTAACGTTGGTCTTTGATCCAACCAATAACTGGGCCCTCACGGAATCATATACCCAAGGTAGGGGTAGGGGCACTTCAATACACCGCAAAGTATCCTACCGTTCAGAGGTCAATGCGGGCTTTAGACCGCCTGAACGAGTGGTTGAAGTAGACACTGGGCCTGGCGGCAGTCTAACCGAAGAGTTCACCTTTACCAAATATGAGCGAGCGAACGTTCCCGACGAGGCCTTTACCCTGACTGCTTTCGGGTTGCCGGAGGTCCCCGAGGCCGCGGCCCCACCGAGCAGGCTGCTTCCGATTGCAGCCTTGCTGACGGCTGCCATCGTCTGCGCCCTGCTGGCAGTCCTGTTGAGGCGACGCCAAAGCTTGGCGAAGGCGCGACTCTAGCCTTGAGTCCTTACCGATACCCCCTGCCGTTGGCTGGGGCATGATGATGGTGATGCTAATGACCCATCGCATCGTTGCCTGTGTGCTTTGGCTGGCATGCGCCGTATTGGTCTTCGCTTCGGTCTACCTTGGCTGGGCGCCAGAGGGCGACAAGACCTCGGCCGGTGCGATGCTCAAGGTGGAAGAGACAACGCCCTTATCAGCTCCCTGGAAACTTGGAGAGAGGGTTGAGATCTCCTACCGCCTTACCAACCTTTCCTCGCGTACCGTACAGGTATTTGACTGCGCTGTGACGTGAAGGACTGCGAACTGTCTCCAGTTGGAGACATCGCTACCGGCAGAGATCTTGCCCGGTGATTCCTTGCCGCTTGTTTTCTCCTACTGTCCGACTGCGATGGGCAGCTTCGTGGCGCCGGTCACCATTTACACGAACAGCCCAGGGCAGTTGGAAATCGAGCTGCTGGTTCAAGGCGAAGTGGTCGAATGACTGACAACCACGACCGGATGTCCTTTCGACGTCCCGTTGTCCTGATCGGCTGGATGCTGATCGTTGCCGCGTTGCTCAAGGGTGTGGAAACAGCTACAAGTCCTACTGCGGACTGGTCTCGGTCTATCTCCGGCGAGCTTAGCGTGGCTCTCGTCGGTGCCGAGGTGTTCGTGGGGAGTTGGCTCGTCTGCGGGTTTTACCCGGCTGCCGGTCGTGTGGCTGCGATTGGCCTTTTCTGCTCCTTCGCGGTCGTGAACAGTTTACAGCTTGCGTCTGGTGTCACACGGTGTGGGTGTCTTGGGCCGATTCGGGTCAGTCCGTGGCTTACGCTCGCGATTGATTTAATGGCTCTTGTTGCGCTCGCGCTCTTCAGGCCGTTACGCAGCCGTGATACTGCGATCTCCTGGCATACTGTTCGGTTCGCTGTTGCTTGGCTGGCATGCATCGGTGCGGTCGCCGGGACTGCGACCGTGCGTTACAGTCGCACTTGGTCAGAAGAGATCGTGATCGTCGAGCCAACGGCCTGGATCGGCGCGCGTCTCCCCCTGCTGGACGACATTGATGTGGCCGAGCATCTTGATGAAGGCGACTGGCTGCTCGTCTTTTACGTGCCGGACTGTGAAGCGTGTAGAGCAGAGATTCAACGGGCGGAGGCGAGGGCTCGCAGCGAGGGATTCCGGCTTGCCCTAATAACTGTGCAGCTGAACCCATCAAGCGGGCGTGAGCACTATGTAAACAATCATGAAGTTGTTTATGGTCAGCTGAGGCAAGGGAAGAGTTGGATGGTACGAGTGCCGCTTACCCTGCGATTGCGCGACGGGATTGTACTGGAGTTGGAGTAGTGTGGTAAAGCGATCATGCGCTACCGAATACGCCATGCGTTAACGCTGATTGAGCTCCTGGTGGTCATCGCCATTCTGGGAATGCTCAGCAGTCTGATCCTTGCGGCTGTTCAACGCGCTCGCGGGGCTGCGGCGAGGGTGATGTGCGCTAACAATCTTCGTCAGTTAGGCTTTGCGCTGCATCAGTACCACGATGCCATGCAGACATTCCCGTCTGGAATGCGTTGGCGACGTGGTACTGATCCGTATCCGATGATGAGTTGGCTTACCCAAGTCCTGCCATACGTTGAACAAGAGGAACTCTGGCGAGTCACCCGAACGGCCTATCAGAAAAACCGGTGGCCACTCAACAACCCGCCGCATGTTGGTCTTGCCACCGTCCTCAAGGTCTTTGTCTGCCCCTCTGACGAACGTGTCACGGACAAGAAACTCGCGCTGCGATCTGGTATTGAGGTAGCCTTTACGTCATATCTGGGCGTTGAGGGAAAGAGTCTACGCAAGCGCGACGGTATGCTGTTTCAGGACTCTCGCATCCGCGTGGGAGACGTTATGGATGGGACGAGCAACACGCTGCTTGTCGGCGAGCGTCCGCCAAGTACCGACTTCCAGTTCGGTTGGTGGTACGCTGGTGCGGGGCAAGCATTCACTGGCTCAGCCGACATGATACTGGGCGTGCGGGAGGAGAACGTGCTGCCCTTCTCTGTGGTCCAGTGTATCCAGGGAGAATATCGGTTTGGTCCCGGCGATCTACGCAACCAGTGTGCCATGTTCCATTTCTGGAGTTTGCATAACGGCGGGGGGAACTTCCTGTTCGGGGATGGCTCAGTGCGATTCCTCGCGTACTCGGCTGATCCGATTATGCCAGCGTTGGCGACCCGGGGCGGTGGCGAAGCAGTCACAATTCCAGATTGACCAAGACGCGCCGGCGATCGCAAAGGCACCTTCGGGCGTCATGCGGACTCTGCATACCGGCAGCGAGAGCGAGTAATCACTGATCTGATCGGCGTGGTTCATTCGGAGAACGGAGACTAAAGGGGACGCGGACCTTTCTTCACACGAAGCGCATTAGCCAGCCGGCGAACAGGGCCAAGGGGGCTACAAGTAGCAGCCACCACCGGGAAGAAATTGGAGAAATGGAGAAATTGGTGACAGTTTATGTAACCTATACTTACTAAATCCCTTGCGGCGAAAATCGTTCCGTTAGGGTGGGGACTTTGGTCCGTGAAGGAATTGGTGACAGTTTCCGCAATGTACACTTCCTAAGTCTCTTGCGGCGAAAATCGTTCCCTTGGGGCGCGGACTTCCGCCGGTCGACCGCGCCGGCTCGGCCCAGTGCCAACCGTTCCAAGCTGAGCCGTCTGTCGCCTCCCGCCGGGCCGCCCCCGTCGCCGACCCAACCATTGAGGTATATTGTGTAGGAAGTGTTGCCGCGGACACGGGCAACACGAGGTCAGCTGGCAGGAGGCGCTTCCCCGGCAGGCGTTGCGGCCACTTGCTTCCGGATTCGAGAAAGGCGTTCCTGCGATCCAGTGCTATTGCTGTGCGACCGAAATGGCCCGGGCCCGGGAGGTCAAGCTGCGGGTCTGGCACAACGGTAACCCCACCTGGAGCCCGAATTCGGCGGCCTACCTGTCTTACAAAGAGGACATGACCTATCGCTGGGCCGTCGTGTGCCAGGCTTGCTTTCAGCGACTCGATAACGAAAGCGGCGTCGCCGAGATCGGCGGTCGCCTCTTCAACTTGGCGGGCGCTTCACGGGGGGACAAGGCCGCGGTCCTCAACGAGGCCAAGTATCAAGCTTTCCAGCGTCGTCAGGCAGCCCAGTGGGGGCTGGATCCCTAACGGAAAACGGTGAAGCAGCCCGTTAGGCCTTGGTTGAACTCCACGCCCCTGCCGCACGCGTCTCTTGGGCGCTGGGAATGGCTCCACGATCGCCTGGGAGGCCCGATCGTTGCATTGCAGCGGCCTCTCACGCCAGAAAGGACTCGCCAGCGCAATCCGCGCAACGATCGGGGGCACTCCTGCGTAAGCCCTTTTGTGCCAGTCTCTTCGGTCTTGCGAGATCGTTGCGCGCCGCGCGCGACGATCGGACCGCACGCCTCCGGTCCGAAGAGAGACCGGCTCGTTGCCGCTGCGGGTCGGCCCAGACCCAGCCGCCTGCGCGCTCCCAAACTTCTTGCAACGACTGCCGAACGCACTTCACGCCGGTTGGCTCACCCTCAAGAAGAGGGCTGCTTGGTCGATGGGCGAGATCACGTAGCTGCCTCGTCTAATCAGCGTGAGCTTGCAGGCGTTGGTGCTCTGCGAGGGGACACGATACAATCTAAGGGTTCAGGGCTTGCCAGGCCATCAGGAGGGATTTCGTATGGAAATGATCAAACACGGCACCGTGAAACAGGGTGCCATTGTCTTCCGCGAACAGGTGCCGCTGCCGGATGGGACAGACGTCGTGGCGCGGATCGAGCCGATCGGTGAGACCGGCCAAGCTCCTCGTATTCGGGAAGCCGCAGCATTCGCAGCCTTGCCGGTGTTTGGGATGTGGGCCGATCGAGAGGATATGACGGATAGCATTGCCCGGGTGCGCGCGGAGCAAGACAAGTGGCCGCAGCGAACCCACGCCAGGATTAACCGATCGGATATCCTCATTGATGCCATTCATCAAGAGCCGTAACCTACGCCCTCATGAGCTGATTCCCGGACTCTTTGTGGTCTGCCCTCGCTTGCGCCTATGAACGACACGCACCGGCCCGCCGCCTTCTGGTCCGACGCTCGTGCCCAGATGTTGTTGGATCCCACCGTAGTCAATCTCAACACCGGCTCGTTCGGTCCCTTGCCCCGTGCCGTTTTTGATCATGCCACGGCGCTGCGGCGGCGCCTGGCCGAAGAGCCGATGGATTTCCTCGTGCGTCAGGCCCCGCCGCTGTTCTGGCAGGCACGCGAACGGCTCGCCGGTTTCCTCGGCGGGGACCCGCGCCGGTTGGTCTTCACGGCAAACGTCACCGCCGCCATCAACATCGTGGCGGCTTCGCTGCATCTGGCGGCACCCGGAGAGATCCTGCTGACCGACCATGAGTACGGGGCCATGCACTGGTGCTGGGAACGAGCCGCCCAGCGCCAGGGACTGACCCTCCGCACCTTTCCCCTGCCGATCTTACCGCAGACGCCTGGCGCGATCGTGGATGCGGTCCGGGCCGCCGTGACCGAGCGAACGCGCGTCCTGTTTTTCAGCCAGGTGCTGTCGCCCACCGGCCTGGTCTTACCCGCCCGGGAGATCTGCGCGGAAGCCCGGCGGCGGGGCGTACTGACCGTCATTGATGGCGCCCATGCCCCGGCGATGATCCCAGTGGACCTGACCGCCCTCGGTTGCGACTTTTATGGAGGCAATTGTCATAAATGGCTCCTCGCTCCGACCGGCTCGGGCTTTCTCTACTTGGGTCCCAACAGTGAAGAGCGCGTGCAGCCGCTCCAGGTGAGCTGGGGCTGGAACTATCCCCGCGCCCGTGCCGACGAACGCGACGAGTACGGCTCCACGCCCCGGCTGCGGGCCTACGAGTTCGAAGGAACGCGCGATCCCTGTCCCTGGCTGGCGGTGCCCACGGCGATTGCGTTTCAGGAAAGCCTTGGCTGGGAGCGCCTCCGCGGTCGCATCGCGGAGCTGGTGCGCTACGTCCGCGAACGCCTCACCGGTTTGGCGGGACTGCGGCTGGCCACCCCGGCCGATCCGGCCTCGCACGGTGCCATGACCGCGTTTCGGCTACCCCCGGAAACCGAGCCGATGCCGCTGCGACGTGGTTTGTGGGAACGCGCTCGCATTGAGGCTCCCGTGATCGAACGGCCAGAAGGGCCGCTGATCCGCGTGAGTACTCATTGGTACAATACGGAGGAAGAAATTGACCAGCTGGCGCTGACGCTGACGAGCCTCCTACCGGAGTGCCGGAAATGATGTCCGGGGGCTGTGCCTGTCCTGTGGGTACGGATGTCCCCGGCTCGCCGTTGGCGGGTTGTCGGCGTAGAACAACCTTACCTTTCCAACTGAGGATCAGGAACGCGATGCATGGAAAGCGCTGGACCGGGCCTGTTGGAATTCCTCGGCCCGTCCCCATCTCCGGAACTCGCCCTGGCCGCCCTCACGGAGCCGCTCCGCCGTTGGTTCGCGCAAAGCTTTGTTAGCCCCACGGTAGCCCAGCGTCTGGCCTGGCCTGCGTTGGTAAGCGGTAAGAACCTGCTCTTGTGTGCGCCAACCGGCAGCGGCAAGACTCTTGCGGCTTTCTTGCCTATTGTGGATCGCTTGTTGCATGATCCCGTTAGCTCGGGCGTTCGCTGCCTTTACGTATCTCCCCTGAAAGCGCTGGGCAACGACGCGCGCAAGAACCTCCGTGCTCACTTGCATGGCATCCGCTCGTTCCTGCCCCCGAACCACCCGCGCCTGCGCGTGGCACTGCGCACCGGGGACACCTCCGCCAAAGCGCGGCGCGCGCTGTGGCGGCAACCCCCGGATCTGTTCCTGACGACGCCGGAGAGCCTGGCCGTTTTGCTCAGCCAGTCGGCCGCCGCCGATCTGTTCCGCGAACTGAACTGCGTCATTGTGGATGAGGTGCACGCCCTGGTGCCGAATAAGCGCGGCGCCGATCTGGCGCTGAGTCTCGAACGTCTGGCGGCGCTGGTCCGTTCTCCGCTCCAGCGCATCGGCTTGTCGGCAACCTGTGCCCCGCTGACGGAAGCGGCTCGCCACCTCGTCGGCGCCACCCACACCTGTGCCATCGCTGCGGTGGCCGAGACCGATGCCCTCGAGCTGGCCATCGAACCCTTGGAAGAATCGGAACGTGGTTTTC
>JBGQLF010000358.1:0-8417 GCA_041499985.1 Gemmataceae bacterium | reverse complement strand
GCTCTGTCCTTGCCTGACGGGTGCAGGTACGGCCAACCCGACTTCGCCTCCACTTCCTGGTCGGTCACTGGTGTTATTTGAGGCAGCGCAGGAAACGGACCCAGCCGAGCGGCCCAAGCCACTCCGCTGCCACCCATCGGCCTGGGTGCTCGCCTGCAAAGCGCTGCACCTCTTCATGAACGTTCGACGTTTGGACCCTGTCCCCCTGGTATTCTGCCAGAACCTGTTCCACTTCTCTCGTCTCGCCCTCGGTGAGCAGAACCAACCGCCGCGGTTTGGGAGCAGCGGCGGGAGCTGCCTTTTCACCTGTTTTGCCGTTTGCCCGGTTACCGGTGTTCCTGTCGTCCACCAAGCGCTTCTCCTTGCCGTTTCCGTATTGATGACCACTAGAGATCGACCGTGCTCGGGCAAGTCCTGAAGGGAAATGCGATCTGGGAAACCGAATCGTCCAATGTCTAAGCCCTGAAGGGAGCCGCGGCTGGCCGCATCGACAGGAGAGCTGCGGCCGATAACGCAGGCTATGTTTAATTGATCTGCGTCAATGTGGCCAAGCCCGGAGGAGTTTCAGGGCGATTGCTGATCTGCTTGGGCAAGACCAGGCCACGGCGCGTTCCGTCCGGCTGGAGCGTGCGGTCACGCTCCAGCCGGACGTCAGTAACCGCTCCGGTGTTCAGGCCGAACCTTTTGCGGCCGCGATCGCCTTGCCGATGTAACCCCAGACGGGCCGCGAGTCATACTGGGAGCCGTACTGAGCAGCCAGCTGGTCTCCCTGTTCCTCCCAGTGTCGTTTAATCGCTTGTTCGATTCCGGGATCGCCGCCGGTGGTAAAGTTCAGCAAGTCCGTCCAGCGCTGCGTCAGCGCCTGCACCTGGGGAGCCGTCGGGTCAGTGCCCTTGTCCATCTCGGCGCGCACGAGCGCGATCAGCTCCGCCCACTCCTCCTGCTTTTGGCGTAGATACTCGTTGCCAAGCTGTTCGCGCCGCGTCTTGATGAGCTCCAACTGTTCGGGGGTGAAATACTGCTCCATCCGGGTCATCTCCTCAATGGTTCGCAAAAATTCGTCGGCGGAGACCGTCCCCGCCGCGCCGAGGTGGACGGCGATCGCTTCCAGCCGCGCGCATAGTCCCTGCTGCAACTCGATCTGCTGCCGCAGGCGCGCGACGTGGAGGCGTATCACCTCCAGCGGCGAGAAATCGCGCCGGTCCAGGCAGTCGCGGACCTCCTCCAGGGCGAAGCCGAGCTGCCGCAGCGACAGCACCTGTTGCAAGCGGGCGACGTCGCTGGCGGTGTACAGGCGGTAGCCGGCCTCGGTATGCAGCGACGGCTTCAGGAGGCCGATCGCGTCGTAGTGGTGCAGCGTGCGGATAGTCAGGCCAGTCCGCCTGGCCAGCTCGCCCACTTTCAAGGCCTCAAACTGCATGGCGATTCCTCCTGCTGGTGCCACGGAAGAACGGTGGCCACGCCGGAATGGTACGGCCTGACGTTACGTGAGGGTCAAGGGCTGTTTCGCGGAAAAAGAAAAATCCCCGGAGGGGGATGCTCTTCGCAGCAATCGGTGACTACCCTTACCAGGATGAAGTGCTGGACTGTCACGAAGCAGAGGCGCACTCAGATGCGCACGCTAGAGGTGGTCAACGTCCGAGTATGTCACTTATGTTTAATTGTGTTGTCCCTCTCTCGGCGGCTTGGTGTTCGTCCTAGTGTCCCAGACCTACCTTATCGGGGAGCACTCTTCTTTCTCTTCACCACCCTGCCATCAGCTCCAAGCCGGGACCAGCGTCCAGGTGAAGTTTCCAGTACGTTACGACCCGACGAAACTCGGTCGGCTCAAGGCTCCGGACAGACTGGTTCATTGACCGTAGTAGAGCCGCGCGTAAGAATGCGCCCGGCTTACCGTCATCCTACATCCTGCGCGGAGGTGGGTTCATGTACCTCGTCTGTCCGAACTGTCAGGGTACGGTCGAGTGCGTTGAAGCTTCGTCAGGCGAAACGATTCGCTGCCCCGCCTGCGGCTCGACCTTTCGGTTCGACCCAGAAAAGACGGGGCCGTGGAACCCCGGCGATAGCCCACGCCAAGCGGCCCCGGTCGAAATCGGCCAAACAATCTCCCACTACCGCTTGGTGGACAGACTGGGGAGTGGCGGCATGGGCGTGGTCTACAAGGCCCACGATGGCCGGCTCGGCCGCAGCGTGGCCCTGAAGTTCCTACCCGCGGAGTATGCCCAAGACGGGCATGCCCTGGAGCGCTTCCAGCGCGAAGCCCGCACCGCCTCGGCCTTGAACCATCCCCACAGCTGCACCATTCATGACATCGCCGAGTACGAAGGCCAGCCGTTCTTCGTCATGGAGTTCATCGAAGGGTGCACTCTCCGGGTGCTCGCCCGCCAGCGTTTGTCTCTGGACAGGCTCGTGCAACTCGGTGAGCAGGTGGCCAAGGCCCTGGCCGTCGCCCATGCCGTCGGTATTGTGCACCGGGACATCAAGCCCGACAACATCATGGTGCGGGAGGATGGCTATGTGAAAGTGGTCGATTTCGGCCTGGCTCGGCCCATGCCTAAGGGTGCCACACAGTCCGGTGCGGAAGCCGCCGAGGTTACCGATCCAGGCACCCTTCTCGGCACGCTGCGCTACATGTCTCCCGAGCAAGCCCGCGCCGAAGCGGCGAGCAGCGCCAGCGATATCTTTGCGCTGGGCATCGTTTTCTACGAACTGGCCACCGGCCATCATCCCTTTGCGGCGGACTCGCAGGTGGCTGTCCTGCATGCGATTCTGTCGCAGGTCCCCGTGCCTCCGGCGCACCTGAACCCGGAAATCTCCGGAACTCTGGCCGCCTTGATCGAGCGCATGTTGGAAAAAGATGCACGCCTGCGGCCCAGTGCCGCCGAGGTGCAAGCGGTGCTGGCAGAGCTGACCCGGACCAGCACGAACCGGCCCGCGGGCGCCGCGCTAGTGCCTATCCAACGTCACACGGTCGGTCGCCAGCGCGAACGCGCGGAATTGCGCGCTGGTTTCGCAGCGGCCGCGGCCGGCCGGGGACTGTTCCTGTGTGTGGCAGGGGAGCCGGGCATCGGCAAGACCACCCTGGTCGAGGACTTTCTCCAGGACCTGGCTGCTGAAGGCTCAACCGCAAGCATCGCCCGCGGACGCTGTTCGGAGCGCTTGGCCGGGGCCGAAGCCTATTTACCGTTTCTGGAAGCGCTGGACAGCCTGCTGCACGGCGACGCCGGCGAGCAGGTGGCCCGCGTCATGAAGGTGGTGGCCCCCACGTGGTATGTTCAGCTGGCGCCACTGGCGGCGGAGGATTCCTCGTTCGCGCGCGTGCTGGCCGATGCGAAAGCGGCCTCACAGGAACGCCTCAAACGTGAACTCGCTACCTTGTTGCAGGAGATGTCGCGCCTGCGGCCCTTGGTTCTCTTCCTCGATGATCTACACTGGGCCGATGCCTCGACTGTCGATCTGCTCGCCTATATCGGGAGCAAATGTGCGGCACTGCGGATGCTGTTGGTGCTTACCTACCGCCCCACGGACTTGTTGCTAAGCAAGCATCCGTTCGTGCCGGTCAAACGGGATCTCCAGGCACGCGGCGTCTGCCGCGAGGTCGCGCTGGATCTCTTGAGCCGCCAGGACATGGAGCGTTATCTGGCCCTGGAATTCCCCGAGCATCGCTTTCCAGAGGAATTGGCGAGCCTGATCCACACCAAGACGGAAGGGAATCCGCTGTTCATGGCCGATCTGCTGCGTCACCTGCGCGATCGGCAGGTGCTCGCCCAAGAGCAGGGCCGCTGGGTATTGGCGCAATCCCTCCCGGACCTGGAACGCGAGCTGCCCGAGTCGGTGCGGAGCATGATCGAGCGCAAGATCGATCAGCTGGGCGAAGAGGACCGGCGCCTGTTGGTGGCTGCGAGCGTGCAGGGCTACGAATTTGATTCGGCGGTAGTGGCCAAGGCGTTAGCCCTGGATGCGGCCGAGGTCGAGGAGCAGCTCGAAGCACTGGAGCGCGTACACGCTTTCGTTCGCTTCCTGCGGGAGCAGGAGTTTCCCGATGGGACCCCCACGGTGCGTTACCGTTTTGTGCATGTGCTGTATCAGAATGCCCTCTATGCCACGCTCCGGCCGACACGGAAGGCCTCGTTGAGCGCGACGGTGGCGCAAGCTCTCTTGGGCTATTATGGCAAGCAAAGCACGGCCGTGGCTAGCGAGTTGGCTCTCCTCTTGGAAGCAGCGCGGGATTGGACAGGCGCCGCCGACCATTTCCTGGTGGCGTCTCAGAACGCGGCCCGCGTGTATGCGAACCAGGAGGCGGTCACGCTGGCGCGGCGGGCGCTTGCCAATGCGGAAAAGTTGCAGGGGGAGGCGTGCCATGCGCGCATCCTGGCGGCCGCTCTCCACTTGGCCCAAGTACACTTGGCGCTGTCACGCTTTGAGGATGTCCTCACGGACTATGGACTGGCCGAGCGGACGGCGCGGGAAGCCGGCCAGGCGGAGGCGCAGATCAGCGCCATCTGCGGCACCGCCATGGCGCTGTTTTATCTCAGGCGGCTGCCGGAGGTCCAGCAGCAAGGGCAGCGGGCCCTGCAACTGGCCCGCGGCGTCTCGTCGAGCGTGGGAGTGGCGTCGGCAGAACTCGCGCTGGCCACCGAGCGCCTCTGTACCGGCGACCTGGAGGCGGCGGAGCACTACTTCGATCAGGCGATTCCGGTCCTGAAAGAGAAGGGTCCGCCCGTGCACGCTCTGGACGCCATTGTCCTTCGCGGATTACTCCACGCTTGGCAGCTGGAATACGCGGACGCCGAACGCGCTGTGGGATGGGCGCTCCCCAAAGCGCAGGAACTCGGCCACTGCTTTCGCATTGTCGCCAGCCTGTTTTCCAGGGGGATGGCGCTGGGCAACCAGGGACAGCTCTCGGCGGCGAGAAGCGCGCTCGAGGAGGGCATGCGGTTCGCCGAGCTCAACGGCGATCGCTATTGGCTGGCTCGCCTCCCCAACACCTTGGGTTGGCTGCGCCGGGAATTGCTGGACATGGAGGCGGCGCTACGCTTGGATCGCGAAGGCGCGCAACTGGCGCAGGAGATGGGCGTGGCCGAAGGCGAAGCCAACTCCCACGTCAATTTGGGGCACGACTATCTGCTGCTGGGCGAGGCCGGGCGAGCCCTCGAACATCTCCAGGCAGCCGAACGGCTCTTCGACCAGGACGTTTGGTTTCGCTGGCGGTACAAGATCCGTTTGCAGGCCGAACTGGCGAGCTATTGGATCGTGCGCGGCGACTTGAAAGCGGCAACCTCTTTTGCGGCCGCATCCCTCCAGCTGGCGGAAAACGCATTGGCCCGAAAGCACATGGCCTGGGCCCACAAGCTGCTGGGTGACATCGCAGTGCTGGAAGACCGGCTTGAGGACAGCCAACGCGAATTCAGTGCCGCTCTATCTATCCTCGACGGCCATCGGTGCCCGGTGATCGAGTGGCGAATCCTCAAGGCCTGGGCGGATGTGGCCAAGCGTCTCAAGGACGTCTCCGGCAGCGCGGAGCTTCTCGGGCGCGCGCGGGCGGTCGTCCAATCCTTGGCCGATTCCATTCAGGACGACAAGTTGCGTCAGCGGTTTCTGGCCGCCAAACCGGTGCGGGACCTTGCTTCATAACGAAGAGTCGGAGTACAAAGAGCTTCTACTTGGGTCACCGTCGGCTCATTGATCGATCCGCGTGCGCCGATTGTCCCGCGCCGGCGCGAGGAAGCAAGGGAAGCTAGCCCGAAATCGGCGGCACAACGCCTGGGAGCCCGGACGGGGCACATGTCTTCCCGACGCCAGGCCGTTCCTTTTTCCTTGCTTGGTTTCTCGTCCTAACGTACCTGAGGATGTGTCAAACCTAACCCAATCAGGTTTGCTGGACGCCTCCGTACCCTGAAAAACCTCATGCCTTGTCTGACATAAGATGAGGAAGCTCCCAGGGGCCACCGGCCGGAATCAGGTGTCCCTCCTCCCCGTCACGCGGATCTGTATCCGTCGCGCCGCCACCTCGCCGTCTTCCTCCTTGCGCACAAAATACAGCTCCGTGGTGCGAATGTCACTGTGCCCGGCAAATTCTCGCACTTCGTGCATCGCTGCTCCGTTGCGGATGGCGTCGTTGATGGCGGTCTTGCGCAGCGAGTGGATGCCGATGCCGCGCTGCCCCAGCCGGTCGGGGTCGATCCCCGCCGCCAGGCAGTATTTCTTCACCATTCGCCAGGGCACCTTGCGATCCAGGTGCCGCCGCTCCAGCACGAGCCCGTCCGGGCTGAAGGGACGGAATAGCGGCCCCTCCCGGTCCTCGCCGATGCCGGCACGCTCCACATACGTGCGCACGGCGCGCGCGGCATCGAGCAGAATCTTCCGCCGTTTCTTGTCGCGCTTCTCGGTGACGTGCAGGTAATGCTCGACGCCATCGTGCTCCAGGTCGCCGACGCGCGCGCCGACGACGGCCGACACCCGGCAGCCGGTAATGAAGAACACGCTCAGCAAAGCAAAATCCCGCAGCCCTTGCAGCGTGTCGGTGGGGACCGCTTCGAGCAGCGCCACCGCTTGCTTCTGCGTCAGCGACGGCGTCGAGTTCTTGGTCACCGGCGGCGCCTGGATGGCGGCGATGTCCTGGGCCGTTTCCCAATCGACCAGCTCCTTCGCGGCCAGCTGCTTGTAGGTCCCCCGGATCACCGACAGCCGACGGGCCACGGTGGCTTTCGATAGCCCGGCGTCGAGCATCGCCCGCTTATACAGCTTGACGTGATCGGCGGTTACTTTCAACGGGTCGATCCCCTGCGCCTCCATATGCCGCACGAAATCCACCAGGTCCCGCCCGTACGCTTTGAGCGAGTGCTTCGACTGGAGCACGTCGCACATCCACGGCACCAGCGCCTGCGCCGCACACTCCGGGCCCGCGGTCGCCGCCAGGGCTTTCGCCAGGAACGCTTCCACCTTGGCGGCGACCGGCTGGTCCTCCTGGAGAAAGGGACTGTCCTCCGGGACCAGCGGCGCACGCGGCGGGGCAGGAGGCACGGCCACCGGTGGGAGGACCATCGGCACCGGGAATTCAGGGGTGGGGTCGTCGGGCATGGCGTCTACTTTCTTAGTAGCTACGGCGTGAGAGGACGGAACATAAAGCATATTCTGTTCCATCTGATGGATTGTATAGGTAAAATAGTTGGAACGAGTTGGATAGGCGGAGTGGCAGGGCGGACGCGGAATTGGATCGGATTGCAAAGCGGCGAGAGGTAGAACGGGCTGCGACGATTACGGTCACGCTCCGAGCCGATTGTTAGCGATATGGCCGCTTCTAGCAAACATCGGCTGCTGAAAGGTCCGGTGTGTCCCCGGGCGGTTCGATACGCCGGCCGATCAGACCGAAGCACCCAACGGCAAGAGACAATTTGCTTTCGGCGTGTCGGGACCGACGCGCGCAAGAGGCTATTGAAGTGGCTGCGCGATGTGACGATGAAGCAGGGCAATGCGCCTTTCACGGAAAGTAAGAGAAAGATCGCCGCCAAGCCGGCACGGGCATTATCATTCCATGCGGTAGCGGCGCTCCCCTGGTGTTCGTTTGCTTTTATTCTCGCTGGTCAACTTTGCCTCCGTAAGCGTCTGGCAGGTTCGACTGTTACACGCGAGCTTGCGCGGCATCACGCCGCTGGAGTTCCCGGCGCCACACATAGAAGTTCGCCTGCGCCAGCCCGTGCCGGGCACAGAAGTCCCGCACGCTCAGTCCACTCGCCCGCCAGCTCCGGCTCCACCGCCGCCACTGGTGCTCTTTCCGTTCGTCTCGTGGTTTGCCCTTGGTCATGGTATTGACCTCCTTTCGGAGGCATTACACCACGCCGGTCAAGAACGCCGTTCGCCGGACGGACACATATATGCGGGGAACTTTCTCGCTTGAAAGCTCCCCACAACGGATTTCAGGACTCAACTCAGCATATTAGACGTTATCGGGAATAGCAAAACATAGATATCAAGACTATAACGGATCGAAGAAAAACGGCCTGATTTTCAGGAAAAACACATGCTGTGAGGGTTCTACACAGACACGTTTTTACTATTCCCGATAACGTCTAATTGCTAACTCGCCATAACGCCGGCCACAGTGACATTCGCACGACCGAGCTGTACTTCGTCCGCAAGGAGGAAGATGCAGAGATGGCAGCAAGGAGGATTCAGATTCGCGTGACGGGGCGCAAAGACGGCGGTGGCTGAAGACATGGTGCACCGGACCATCCGTGGCAATCCAGCGGACCAGTCCCTGAGCCGTCAGCAATACATGTACATAAGGTTCTTAACGTGGGCTTCGCCCACCGCCCTGAGGAGATGAAAACAGGCATCCGACCTGCGAGAATGATTGTTACCAGCAGTCATTCAGAAGGCGGATGCCATGAAGTCAGTATGCTCCTTCCTGGTCAAGT